>NZ_FNBX01000007.1 GCF_900102485.1 Desulfovibrio legallii
TGAAAAATGGTCGGGGGTTTTTGCGTTTTCTATGATTAAATTACCAGTGAAATGGGCCTGCTGGTGAATTCTGTCAGCTCCTAATCGTACTCATGAAAAAAATCCAGCTATCCATTAATTGCATTACGGAACCATATCCGTAACTTGATTTTTATTATAGCAATGGTTTATGGTTCTTCCGGGTTTTCCGTGGGTAACCCCTGTCAGGAACTGGCCGGGTAGAGGTTTAGACCGCCACAGAAGAAGTAGATGGCTGTCTTGAAATGCTCCCGGTTCCTATAACCGCAAGCCTTCCTCTTGATGGCCATGATCTTGCTGTTGAGGCCCTCGGCCTGGAGCCCCCATGTCCCTCTTCACACAGATTCCCTATACGCTGCAAACGCTCATCGCCAATATTGATTCCGGCATTCTGGCCCTGCCGGAAATCCAGCGCCCCTTTGTCTGGGAAAATGCCAAGGTGCGTGACCTGCTCGACTCCATGTACCGGGGCTATCCTGTAGGCACACTGCTTTTCTGGCTGACCAGCAACAATGCCCAGGCTGGGCGCAGTATCGGGGAAGCCAATCAGACCGTGCCCCATAGCCTTATTGTGGACGGGCAGCAACGCCTGACAGGTCTGTATGCCGTCATCAAAGGCGTGGCTGTACTGCGTAACAACTACGAACGCGAACACATCCGCATCGCCTTCAACCCCTTGAAAGACGAATTCATGGTGCCGGACGCCTCCACTCCCAAAGACCCGGCCTGGCTGCCCGATATTTCTGTTATCTGGAAACCGGGGGCGGACTTGTTCAGCATCGTGCCGGACTACCTTGCCCGGTACAGAGCCGCGCGAGGAGAAGACAGTCTGAGCCCGGAAGACGAAACCCATATCAAAAATGCCCTGAACAAGCTGTACAGCCTACCGGGCACATACAGCTTTACCGTGCTGCAACTGGTGCCGGATATGACGGAAGAAGAGGTCTCGCAGGTATTCGTGCGGGTCAACAGCATGGGTAAACGCCTGAACCAGGCAGATTTTATCCTTACCCTCATGTCAGTCTATTGGGATACCGGACGGCATGAGCTGGAACGCTTTGCCCGTGAAAGCCGCATTCCACCGGCAGCAGGCGCAAAAGTCCCTTTCAATTTCCAGTTCAGGCCGGAACCGGATCACCTTTTGCGCGTTGGCGTGGCGCTGGCCTTCCGTCGTGCCCGCTTGCAAAGCGTATACGCCGTGCTGCGTGGCAAGGATATGGAAACCGACGCCTTCAGCCCGGCACGACGCGATGAGCAGTTTGACAAACTTCAGCAGGCCCAGGCAAAAGTTCTGAACCTGACTGACTGGTTCGCCTTTCTGACCTGCCTCACCCAGGCAGGCTACCGTCGCGAAGACCTGCTCATCTCCAACATGGCGGCGGTGTATGCCTATGCGTTCTTTCTGATCGGCAAGCACAATTTTGGCGTCGCACAGCCAGAATTGCGTAAGGTCATTGCCCGCTGGTTTTTTGCCAGCGCCCTGACAGCGAGATACAGCACCTCCCCTGAATCCGTTATGGAAAAAGATATGGCCGCCCTGCGCGACATCAGCACCGCGCAGGAGTTTGTCACCTATCTGGAAGGCCAGATGGCCTTGACCCTGACTCAGGACTATTGGAACATTACACTGCCCGGCAATATGGCGACTTCGGCGGCCCGCAGCCCTGAACTCGCTGCCTATTTTGCCACGCTCAACCTGCTCGATGCCCGCGTCCTGTTTTCCAAGGTAAAAATATCGGAATTGATGGAGCCTGGCTTGCAGCCGCGCAAAGCCCTTTTGGACAGGCACCACCTCTTCCCCAAGGGTTTTTTGAAAAAACACGGCATCACCGCTGTGCGACAGACCAACCAGATCGCCAACATGGCCCTGCTTGAATGGCCGCAGAATATTACTATCAAAGATGACGCACCGTCAGACTATGTGCCAAGGATCATGCAAAGCGGCCAGTTTACAGATGACGAACTGCGGTGCTTTGCGCACTGGCACGCACTACCGGAAGGCTGGGAAAAAATGAGCTACGATGAATTTCTTCCCCAACGTCGACAACTTATGGCGCACGTTATTCGTGAAGGGTTTGAACGTATTTGAGGAGTGTCTGGTTAGAAACGCTGGTTAGAAAATGGTTAGGAACGTGGTTAGGACGCGTCCCTCAGCCGATTTTTCTCCCCATCCCAGAGGAGGAGAATCGCACAAAAATTCCTCTTCCCACCACATTCCCAGCCCCGCGCCGCAAGCCCCATCACCCCCAGCAAAGCCGCGTCAATCCACGCCCCACGGGGTAGGGCATTGTGGCCTTCTGGTTAGAAATAGGTTAGAAAAACAGAAAAAGCCTTTAGAAGTATTACTTCTAACGGCTTGAATTATCTGGTTGCGGGGGCAGGATTTGAACCTACGACCTTCGGGTTATGAGCCCGACGAGCTACCGAGCTGCTCCACCCCGCGCCATCTGGCAACGTTCCTCGTTGCGAGAAGCAATATGTAGTCCTTCCTGTCTGGGCTGTCAAGCGACTTTTTCGTTTTTTGTGATTTTTCTTGAGGCAGTTCTGGCCCCAGGCACGTCAGGCCGCGCGCTGCCCGTGGTGGTGCGGGGTTCAGCGCGGCATTCCGGCCGCATTGTTCCTCGTCCTGCATCAAGCCTTTGTTCTCCGTGGTCCACGCCGTCGGGGGAGCCGGGATGCGCCCCACGCCGCTCCGCGCAGCGGTTCTGCATGCGCGTATTCTGCGCCGGTTTCTTCCTCCTGTTCTCCCGCGCCACGCACGGGACCACTGGCGCGTATGTTGGCTGTTCCCTGTGCACCCCATCCCCGCGCCGTATAGCGTGCTGCGCTTCAGGCAAAAGCCTGCCCCGCGCATTGTGCCCCGCCCGCGCATCTGCTATGCTCCGGCCACTGCGCGGGGCGTTCGCGCCGGGGCGCATCCCGGCTCCCCCGATGGCGCGGACCACGGAGAACAAAGGCATGGGGCAGGACGTATTTGACCTTGTGGTGGTGCTCACCCTGGTGGTGTTTGCCGGGCGGGGATTTTTTCAGGGTTTTGTGGCCGAGGTGGCAGGGCTGGTCGCCTTATTGGGCGGCTTCTGGGCCGCGCACCACTACCACGCGCTCCTGGCCCCGCGCCTCACGGCCATAGCCGATCCTTCCTGGCGGGCCATCGCAGCCTATGTGCTCATTTTTCTGGCGGTCATCATTGCCGTGGCGCTGGTGGCGCGCATTCTGCAAAAGATCCTTTCCTTTTCCTTTGTGGCCTGGGCGGACAAGCTGGCGGGCGGAGCTGTGGGCCTGGCCAAGGGCACGCTGCTCTGCGCCCTGGCCTTGCTGTTGCTGCAAAAATTTTTTGCCCAGGCCGCTTTTATGCAGCACTCGCGCACCTTGCCGTATTTTAACGCGCTTATAGCCCAGGTGCGCGGCTGGCTGCCGCCCGATCTGCTCGCCCGCCTGGGCCTTTGATCCTTGCCGTTTCTAACTTTTGCCGAAGGATATCGCATGGAACCCACCGCTCTTGAAGCGCTGCAAGCCCTCATCGACCGTCTTACCGCCCCGGACGGCTGCCCCTGGGACAAAGAACAGACCCCGCAAAGCCTTGCCGACTACATCATTGAAGAAAGCCACGAGCTGGTCAGCGCCATCCGCTCCGGCAACGTGGCGGACATCCGGGAGGAGCTGGGCGACGTAGCCTTTCTGCTCCTGTTCGTGGCCCGGCTGTACGAGCGCCAGGGCCAGTTCAGCCTGGACGACGCCCTGAACAACAACCGGGCCAAGATGGTGCGCCGCCACCCGCACGTTTTCGGCGACGCCACCTTTGACAGCCGCGACGCCCAGCTGGCCGCCTGGGAGCAGATCAAACGCGCCGAGCACCAGGACGCCGCAGGCAAGCCACAGGGCCTTTACGCCAGCCTGCCCGCCAGCCTGCCGCCGCTCATCAAGGCCTACCGCATCAACTCCAAAGCGGCGCGGGTGGGCTTTACCTGGCAGGAAGACGAAGAGGTGGAGCAGCAGGTGGAGGCCGAATGGCTGGAGTGGCTGGACGCCTCAGCCAACGGCGACCAGGAGGCGCAGAAGCACGAGCTGGGCGACCTGCTTTTCAGCATCACGGAGCTGGGGCGGCGCAAGGGCATCAAGGCCAGCGAGGCCTTGGATCTGGCCGCCATCCGCTTTTTGCGGCGTTTTGCCGCCATGGAGGCTATGGCCGCCGCGCAGGGCAAGGATTTCGCCGCCCTGAGCCTGGACGAGAAGGACGCCTTGTGGAACGCGGCCAAGGCGCAGGAAACGGCGGACGCCCCGCAGGCGGCGGGGGCCGCCGACGCTTCGTCCGCCAGGCCGCGCCGCGAAGTGGGCGCGCCGTCCCCAGAGGCGGAGAAGGACTGACATGGGCCGCTCCTGCGCCGCGTTGCGCGTTGCAGCGGGCCTGTCCTGCCGTGCAGCTGCGGCAGGACTGCCTGGCGGAGACGTTGCCGCGTCGGCGCGGCGCGCTTCGGAGTGAACACCTTGAAAACATTGTGGATGCGCATGCTTGCTGTGCGGGCCGGGGGCAGGGCCTCCGGAGCCGCCCAGGCCAGAGCGTCGGCTGTGCCGGTGCTGGCCGCGCTTTTGCTGCTGTCGCTTTTGTGGGGGCTTGCGGCCTGCACGCCGCACCGCCAGGGCACGGCTCGTGCGGGCGCGCCTCAGGCCCAGAGCGGCCTGCCGCGCGTAGACCCCGGCTACCTCCAGTGGCTGGAGCGGCAGTCCTTGCTGGGGGCCGCGCCGGAGCTCACGGGGCAGGTTTCCGGCACGGATCGGGTCTGGCGCAACAGCGCCACAGCCCGGCGGCTGCCCGTGCTGCTAGCGGCCGCGCCCAACTGGCTGGACGTGAACCCCTTCACCCTGAACGCCGGGCAACCGCTGCTGCGGGCGCTGGCCCGGCCGGACGTGCTCGGCTTCCTGAACCAGGCCGGGCTGGACGGGCTTTTTCTTGCGCCCAGCGGGGAGCGAGGCGACATCTGGACCGAGGGCGCGCCCGCCGCGCCTGACCGCTATGCCTTGCCGGGCACCAACACCGTCAGCCTGCGCTTTGATCCCGCCCTGGGCTCGGACGAAGACTTTGCCCGGCTGGCCGCGCTGGCGGAGGCCCACAACCTGCAGCTGGGCGGCGATCTGCCCCCGGCGGCCACCGGTCTGGGACCGGATTTTATTCTTCAGGCGCGCCGCGCCTCGCGTTTTGACGGGCTCTACGCCATGATTGCCGTGCCGCGCAAGGACTGGGACGCGCTGCCCGTTACGGGCGGCGAATGGGATTGCCTGCCCTTGCGGCCTGAGGCCGTGCAGCTTTTGCGGGCGCGCGGCGTGCTGCCCGAAGCCCTGGGCAGGGACGGCCTTGCCTGGGCCACGCCCAGCGGATGGGCCGCCACTGGCGAGGTGCGCGGCGCGGATGGGCAAACGCGGCGCTGGGCCTACCGCTACTGCGGCCATCCCCTGCGCCCCGTGCTGCTCTGGCAGGATCCTTCGGGCCAGGCGCGGCGCGTGTTCTCGGCCGCGGTCATCCGTCATACGGGTCTGCAGGGCCAGGCTTTGGCCGGTCTGCGTCTGGAGGCCCTCATGGGGCTGGACGTGGGCGGCGCGTCCGCAGCCGGGGCAACGGCGTCGGCTTCCGCGCTCAGTCCCGGCCCGGAAGCGGCGGACGATCTGGCGCGGGAGATCCACCGCTACGGCGGCTGGGCCATGCTGGACGACGCCCTGCCCGCCGCCTTGACGCCCCCCCTGCAGAAAATCGCCGTGGATGTAACCCGTGACGCCGCCACTACGGCGGGCGCGGCCTGCGCCCTGCTCACCGGGGACGCCGCGCCTCTGGCCCAGCTGCTGCGGGAGGCCCTGCGCGCCGACGTGGATTTCAGCCGTCAGGCCCGCGGCCTGCACGAGGCCCTGCGCGTGGAGCTGCGCGCCCTGCCGGAGGCCCCCCCGTTTGCGGCCTGGGCCCAACGGGCGCGGCAAAAGGCGGGCGCGGCGGCGGAGGCCCCCTATCTGGACGCCAGCCTGGCCGGCCTGGCGGCGCGCGCCCTGGGGCGGTCGGCAGCGCAGGCCGCGCCGCCCGCGGTGGCTGCAATCCAGCGCACTGACGCGGCCCGCGCCGATGCTGCTGCCCCGGATGCCGCCCTGGCCCGCGCCGCCCTGCTCTTGCTCTCCTGGCGGGCAGGCCTGCCAGGCCTGGCTTTTGTGAGCCCCCAGGATCTCACGGGCGCGCTGGTTGTTCCCGGCGCCGCCGTCGCCAAGGGCAAGGCTGTCCAGGCCACGCCCCTTTGGGAGGAGCGCGCCGCCGTCACGCCCGGTCTGCCGCTGGCCTTTGGCTCCCTGGCCCGCCAGTGGGCGGAGGAAGACAGTTTTGCCCGGCAGGCGGCCCGGCTGCTGGCGGCGCGCCGGGCGGCGGGCCTGGCGGGCGGCAAGATGCTGGCCGTCATGAGCGGCCCGCCAGGCTGCGTGGCCGTGCTGAGCGCCCTGCCCGGCGGGGGGCACTGGCTTCTGGCCGCCAATTTTTCCGACCACGGACAGCGCCTTGTCTGCACGCTGCCCGCCGTCGCTTCCGGTCCGGCCCGCGACCTTGACGGCAAGCCCGTCGTCCTGCGGGACCGCGCTCTGGAAGTGGACCTTGACGCCCGCGAGGCCCGGCATATCCTGGTGGGCGGAACGCACCCGACGCAAGGAGTCTCGCCATGACCCAGAACAGCACCCCCGAATCTCCCTCTCGCGCCGCAGCGGACGATCAGCACCCCGCGGACGCTGCCGCGCCGGAAAGCGCCGCGCCGCAGGCCGCACCGGCCACGGCCCCAGGCTCTCCGATCCCAGAAGTTCCGAGGCCAGAAGCTCCGGCCGCGCCGTCCCCCGCGCCGACTGCACCCGACGCCTGGGCGGCCTTCAAAAGCGCCGCGCCGGAGCGCGATGCCGCGTCGGATGGTCCGGTGCGGTCCGCAGCAAATGAGGACGCGCCGGAGGCTGCCGCCGCACAGGCCACGCCGGGCCAGAATGCGCCTGATGCGCCCCATGCTCCGGACGCCGCAAGCGCCGCGTCGGGGAAAAGTACGCCCGCCGCGCCGGAAGGGGCCCTGACTGCGCCCACCGCACCCACAGCGGCGCAGGACGACGCGCCCTTGACGCTCACGCCGCCCGCAGCCCCGTCCGCAGAACGCGCGTCCGCCGCGGCTGCCGCGGCTGCTCCGCTTCCCGCGGACAAGTTGTTCAACGCTCTGAGCCGCCTGGGCCCTCTTGTGCCCTTGCTGCTGCTTCTGGCCCTGGCCTGGCCCGCGCTGCTGGGCAATGGCCTGTATTGCCCGCGCGAGGCCCACACCGTCCTGGCCTTTCAGGATGGCCTGCAACAGGGGGGCTGGCTGGCGGCCGGAGCGGGATCCGGCCTCTGGCCCGGTTATTTCTGGTATCTGGGCGGGCTGCACGCCCTGCTGGCGAGCGCCGCGCCCCAAGGGCTGGCGTTCTTCTTCCCCTTGGCCGCGGCCTTGGGCGCGCTGCTGCCCCTCAAAGCCGTATGGGTTCTGGCCCGCACGGCGGGCCTGGATCGGCGGGAAGCTCTGGCCGGGTGTCTGCTCCTGACGGCCGCGCCCATCTTCGTGCCGGCCGCCTATTTTGTGGGGCCGGAAAGCCTGGCCGCGGCCCTGACCTCCTTTTCCCTGGCCTGCCTCTGCGTCGGCTGGCAAAAGCCGCGGGCCTGGCTGCTGCTGCCCCTGGGCTTTGCCCTGGCCGCCCTGGCCGGGCTTACGGGCGGGCTCTTCCATGTGCTGCTGCCCCTGCTGACCAGTCTTGTTTTTCTGTGCTGGCGCAGCGGCGGCTTTGCCCGCGCCCGCGCTCTGGACGGGGTTATCGGCTTTGCCCTCCTCCTGGCGCTGCTGGGCCTCTGGCTGGGCGCGCTCATGCTGGGCGCGCAGCCTGAAGGCTATCTGACCGGTCTGCGCGGGCAGTTGTGGATCCACCCCGACCCCGCCCACTGGTGGCTGCCTTGGCTACTGGCTGGCCTGGGCCTGTTGCCGTGGCTGGGCGCGCTGCTCTGCGTCTCCTGGACGCGCGTACTGCGCACGGCCGCGCGGGATGCGGCGGCCTCCCGGCGGGAGCGCGCGGGCGTGGCCTTCCTTTGGATCGCCTGCCTCCTGGCCGCGCTGCTGGCCCTGGCCACGCCCCATCCGGCCACGGCGGCCTTGTGTCTGGCCTGCCTGGCCGCGCCGCTGCTGGGCAAGGCCGTGCTGCGTCTTTCCCCTGTGGGCGGGAAGCTCTTCCGCTGGCTGGCGGCCCTCATCCTGCTGCTGGCGGGCCTGGCCCTGGCGGCCGCGGGCTTCAGCTTCAGCCTGAACTGGATAGCCGGCCTGCTGCGCGTCTCCCTCGCGCCGGAAGCCGTCGCCGCGCTTGCCGGGCTCACGGGCCTGCCCATTCTGGGCGGCGTCTGCCTGCTTGCGGCCGTGCTGCTGGCCCGCCCCCGCGCCACCGGAGCGGGCATGGGCGCGACGCTCCTGCTAGGGGCCTGCCTCTCCGTGGCGCTGACCCTGACCGCAGCCCTGCTGCTGGGCCCCCGCCTGGACGTCCTGCCGCAAGCCGGGCTCAAACGTCTGGAAGCGCTGACGGCCCCCGCGCCGTCGGCCCCGGCCGAAGCCGCGCCGCTGGAAGCCGCCCCCGCGGAACCCACGCCGGAAAAAACCACGCCGCCCGCGCCCGCCGCCCCGGAAGCCGTCGCGCCGCCATCTTCCGCCCCTGTGCCGGCTCCAGCGCAGGAGGCCCCGGCCGCGCCTGCGCCGACCCCGACAACTCCGGCTGCGCCTGAAGCCGCCGCGCCGCCGGCGGTAAAAACGCCGGTCCCCACGGAATCCGCGCCGGAAAAAACCGCGCCGTCGGCCCCGGAAGCGCCCGCGCCCGCGGCATCGCAACCGGCCACGGCGCTGTAGGCCTTCGCCGTCCGGCCCGCTTTACAGAGACGGACGGCCGGAGTACAAGCGGGCCACGCCCAAGGCGGCGCATGCTGCCGCGCCGGGCGGGCAGTTATGCACTTCTGGAGCACAGACAATGCTCTTGCCAACATGCAACCACAGGACGCAATCCCTATGAGCGCGTATACCCAATTACAGGCAACCCTCACGGCGCAGCCCTCGCGCTGGCTGGTCACGGGTGTGGCCGGCTTTATCGGCTCCAACCTGCTGGAGCGCCTGCTGCGTATGGGCCAGACCGTGGTGGGGCTGGACAACTTCCTCACCGGCTACCAGAAAAATCTGGACATGGTGCGCGATCTGGTGGGGCCGGAGGCCTGGAGCCGCTTTACCTTTGTGGAGGGCGACATCCGCGATCTGGACACCTGCCGCCAGGTCTGCCGCGGCGTCAGGCATGTGCTGCACGAGGCGGCCCTGGGCTCCGTGCCCCGCTCCATTGATGACCCTCTGCTCTCCAACAGCTGCAACATCACGGGCTTTCTGCACATGCTGGTGGCCGCGCGCGACGAAGGCGTGGAAAGTTTCGTCTACGCCGCCTCCTCTTCCACCTACGGCGATTCGCCGGAGCTGCCCAAGGTGGAAGACAAGATCGGCCACCCGCTCTCGCCCTATGCCGTCACCAAGTATGTGGACGAGCTCTACGCCGACGTCTTCCACCGCTGCTACGGCTTTTCCAGCATCGGCCTGCGCTACTTCAACGTCTTTGGCCAGCGCCAGGATCCTTACGGCGCGTATGCCGCCGTTATTCCCCAGTGGTTCGCCAGCTGCCTCAAGGGCGAGACCGTCTACGTCAACGGCGATGGCGAAACCAGCCGTGACTTCTGCTATATCGACAACGTGGTGCAGGCCAATCTGCTGGCCAGCTGCGCCGACGACGCGGCCAGAAACAAGATCTACAACGTGGCCTTCGGCCAGCGCACCACCCTCAACGAGCTCTTTGCCCTGATCCGCGAAGAAGTGGCCCGCCACAAGCCCGAAGCCGGCCAGGCCCAGCCCGTGCACCGTGACTTCCGCGCCGGCGACGTGCGCCACTCCCTGGCCGACATCACCCGCGCCAGAACCCTTCTGGGTTACGAACCCCAGTTCGACGTGCGCCAGGGCCTGCGCCTGGCCGGGGACTGGTACGCTGCCAATTTGTAGAACAGGGCTGGTTTATAGGGCATTGCAACTTTGAAATGCCCTGGCGGCTGCGTGAGCAGACGCCCGCCGTGGAGGCGTAAGCGCAATTTATTTGCGCTGCTAAACGCCGAAACGAGCGTGCCGTAAACTTTATAGGGATGCCTGTTCTCAAAGATAATCTGCTCTAGTGTGGAGGGGGGAGGGAACTTTTGTGAACAAAAGTTCCCTCCCCCCTCCACACGCAAAAAGCCTATTTTCCCCTGGCAGCATTATAGAAATTGATCAGGCAACCGTCGAGGATGATCTGGCGCTCGTCGGCGGTGAGTTCGCGCAGGGTCAGGGCTATCTGCTGGCATTTGGCGCCGTCGGCGGCGTCGGGGCGCAGTACATAGGCCAGAATGGTGGGGCTGGCGTTCTGCACGGCGCTGCGGATGTGGGGCACGGCCAGCCAGTCGCCCACCTGCAGGGTCTGGGCCAGGTCCGCATCGGCGATGAAGGGCAGCATGCCCCAGTTGATGAGGTTGGAGCGGTAGCGCTTGGTGGCGTATTCCGCGGCCAGGTTGGCCCAGCCGCCCAGCACTTTCTGGCAGGAGGCGGCCTGCTCGCGGGCCGAGCCGTCGCCGGGCTTGAGGGCGAAGATGGTGGAGCCCAGGCCCACGTTGCTGAGGTTCGCGCCGCTGGGGAGCAGATCCTGCCCGCAGAGGGCGAAGAGGGCGCGGGCCGTGGCCAGCAGATCGGGGTCTTCGGGGTGGGCCAGGCGGCGCTTTTCCATCTGCTGCACGGCTTTGGCCCGGGCCACATAGCCAGGATCCTTGCGGGAGAGGGTGTATTCCGCCAGCCTGGGCGGATTGGAGCGCAGGGAGGAGGTTTCGCCCGAGGGGATGAGCTCGTCGGTGGTGGTGACGGGGTCGGTGATGACGCAGGCCACCTGGAGCAGCAGGTGCTCAGGCAGGGGGCTCATGCTGGGCCAATCCGCGATGTTGGGGCCGAAGACCAGGGGCGTTTCCGGTTCGGGGCGGCCGAAGCCGTTGTAGACGCGGCGGTGGTAGATGAGCGGCTCAAAGCGGTAGTGCAGATCGGCCTGGGCGAGCTCCGGCGTGGACCAGTCCAGCTCCGTGGCCGGGGTCAGGCGGCCGCCGTTGGCGGCGGTGGCGGCGATGGAGCGGGCGTCCATGAGGGCCACGGCCGAAAGCTGGCCGCTGGCGGGTTTGGAGCCTTCGCGGTTGGGGAAGTTGCGGGTGGCGTGGCGGATGGAGAGCGCGCCGTGGGCCGGGGTATCGCCCGCGCCGAAGCAGGGTCCGCAGAAGGCGTTTTTGAGCACCGCGCCCGCGGCCATGAGTTTGGCGTAGGAGCCGTTGTTGACCAGGGCCAGGCCCTGCGGTTCGCTGGCCGGATAGACGGAGAGACTGAAGGCGGCGTTGCCCGTGCTTTTGCCGTTGAGCACGGCGGCGGCCAGGGTGATGTTTTCAAAGCTGCCGCCGGCGCAGCCCGCAATGACGCCCTGGTCCACCCACACGCCGTTGTCGTGGATCTTGGCGCAGAGGTTGAGGGCTTTGCCCACCGCGCCGAACTGGCGCACGGCCTCGGCTTCAGTGGCGGCCAGAATTTCCTTGGGGCGTTTGACCACTTCGGCCACGGGCCAGGCGTTGCTGGGGTGGAAAGGCAGGGCTATCATGGGCACCACGCGGCTCAGGTCCACGCGGATGCAGGCCTCGTAACAGGCCGGGCCCTCCAGCTGCAGGGGGGCGTAGTCCGCCTCGCGGCCGTGCAGGCGCAGATAGGCGCGCACTTTTTCGTCCGTAGTCCAGATGGACGAAAGACAGGTGGTCTCCGTGGTCATGACGTCCACGCCGCAGCGGTATTCCACAGAAAGATTGGCCACGCCGGGGCCCATGAATTCCAGCACCTTATTCTTCACAAAGCCGGATTTGAACACGGCCCCGATGAGGGCCAGGGCTACGTCCTGCGGGCCTACGCCGGGGCGCGGCGCGCCTTCCAGCCACACGGCCACCACCTGGGGCCGGGGCAGATCGTAGGTTTTGCCCAAAAGCTGCTTGACGAGCTCCGGCCCGCCTTCGCCCACGCCCATGACGCCCAGCGCGCCGTAGCGGGTATGGCTGTCCGAGCCCAGGATCATGCCGCCGCATTTGGTCATCATTTCGCGCACATATTGGTGGATAACCGCCAGATTGGGCGGCACGAAGATGCCGCCGTATTTGCGGGCGGCCGCCAGGCCGAAGAGGTGGTCGTCCTCGTTGATGGTGCCGCCCACAGCGCAGAGACTGTTGTGGCAGTTGGTAAGGGCGTAGGGCAGGGGAAATTCCTTGAGGCCGCTGGCCCTGGCGGTTTGGATAATGCCCACATAGGTGATGTCGTGAGAGGCCAGGGCGTCGAAGCGGATGCGCAGCACGTCTTCCCCTTGCGGGGCCGTGTTGTGCGCATCCAGGATGCGCGCGGCCAGGGTGCCGGAGCGGGCGGCGGCGAGGTCCACGCCCTTGGCGCGGGCTTCTTCGGCGCTTTGCAGGGCGGCGCCGTCAATGACCACGGGGTTGTTCACAAGCTCAATCATGGGAAAGACCTTTTAGCAGGTTGGCGGTCGCTGGCGCGACGCGGGTTAGCGGGACTGCGCCGCGGCCAGTTTGCAGCCGAAGGCGATGAAGACGAGGCCGGTGCAGCGCTGCAGCCAGAGCTGGAAGCGACTGTTTTCAAAAACGCGCCGGATGCGCCCCAGCATGTAGGCCAGCGGCACATACCAAAGCAGACACAAGCCGGAAAGGATGCCGCCCAGCAGCAGAAACTGCGGGGCCAGGGGGGCGTGCGGGTCCATAAACTGGGGGAGAAACGTCAGAAAAATGAGCACGGCCTTGGGGTTGAGGGCGTTGGTCAGAAAGCCCTGGCGGAAAAAACGCAGCCGTTGCCCGGCCGTAAGGCGCGGGGCCGGCAGGGCGGCGTCTGCGGCTGAGGCGGTGCGGAGCACAGCCGCGCGCGTGGCCGGACCGTGGCGCAAGGCCTGGATGCCGATCCAGATCAAGTAGGCCGCGCCCAGATATTTAAGGATGCCGAACAGGAAGGCGGATTGAGCGATAAGGGCCGAGATGCCCAGCATGGCCGCCGTGGTGTGCAGGCAGATGCCCAGGGCCACGCCGCAGGCCGCGGCCTGCCCCTGGGGACGGCCGTTGCAGAGCGATATCTTGGCAATGAGGGCGAAATCCGGGCCGGGCAGCACCACCAGCAAGGCAGCCAGGGGCACGAACAGCAGCAGATTGTCCAGAGTTGTCATGGCAGGCCCGGTACGGGGCGCGGCCCGCACCCGGCCCGCGCCCCGGCAAAAGCGATTGTTACAGGAGGCCGCCGACAATTTCGCCGAATTCCCGGCAGCCTACCACGCGCGCGCCCGGCACCTGGTCGGCCAGGTCCTGGGTCACGGTTCTGGCGGCTATGGCCTTGGCCACGGCCTTGCGAAGGCGTTCGGCCGCGGCGGCCGCGCCGATGTGCTCCAGCATAAGCGCCCCGCAGAGCAGGATGCTGCCGGGGTTGGCTTTGTCCTGCCCGGCAATGGTGGGGGCCGTGCCGTGGGTGGCCTCAAAGAAGGCCAGGGTGTCGGACATGTTCACGCCGGGGGCCAGGCCCAGCCCGCCCACCTGGGCGGCCAGAGCGTCGGAAAGGTAGTCGCCGTTGAGGTTGGGGGTGGCCAGCACCTGGTATTGCTCCGGGCGGAGCAGGGCCTCCTGGAACATGGCGTCGGCAATGCGGTCCTTGACCACCAGACGGCCGGGCAGGGGTTCTTTTTCCGTGCAGGTCCGGTCGCCGAATTCCTGGGCGGCCACATCGTAGCCCCACTGGCGGAAGGCGCCTTCGGTAAACTTCATGATGTTGCCCTTGTGCACCAGGGTAAGGCTGGGCAGGCCGCGCTCCAGGGCAAAGCGCAGGGCGCGGCGCACCAGGCGCTTGGAGCCTTCTTCGGTCATGGGCTTGATGCCCACGGCGGCGGTTTCGGGCACCTTGCTGACGCCCAGCTCCTCGCGCAGGAAGGTGACGAGCTTGCGGGCTTCGGGCGTGCAGGCGGCAAACTCCACGCCGGCGTAAACGTCTTCCGTATTCTCGCGGAAGATGACCATGTTGACGCGCTCAGGGTGTTTGACCGGGGTTTCCAGCCCGGGCAGATGGGCCACGGGGCGGATGCAGGCGTAGAGATCCAGCCCCTGGCGCAGGGCCACGTTCAGGCTGCGGATGCCCGTGCCCACGGGGGTGCCCAGGGGGCCCTTCATGGCCACGGCGGCCGTGCGCAGGGTTTGCAGGGTGGCTTCCGGCAGGGGGCTGCCCGTAGCCTTGACGGCTTTTTCGCCGGCCAGCAGTTCCACCCATTCCAGGGCGTGTTCCGGGGCCGCGGCGGCCAGAGCGGCGTCGATGACCGGGCGGGCGGCCCGCCAGATTTCTGGGCCGATGCCGTCGCCCTCTATCCAGTAAACAGTGGTGCGCATGGTAGAGCGATCCTTGGTTGTGCGGCGGGGGGGCGCGCGCGGGTTAAGCCACAGTGCCGGCGTCGTCCGAATCTTCCGAGTCGTCCGCGCCCACTTCCTGCTGCAGAGAGCGGGCCCGCTTGAGCAGCTGCTCCAGCTGGATGTCCACGCTGATGACGCCCAGGATGCTGTCCCGTTCGTCGGTCACGGCGCAGGAAACCGTGATGATGAGCTTGCCCGTGAAGTGCGACTGGTAGACATCCATAATGTGCAGGTCGCCCGTCTTTTTGGGCACCTTGAACCATTCCCGCTGCGAGAAATCGTAGCCCACGGGCAGGGCGTCGTAAGTCTCCTTGTATTCGGGGTCGGTGACGGCGGAGCACATAAGGCGGCCCTGGGCGTCGGTGAGGCAGCAGTACTGGATGAAGGGATACTCCTGCACAAACTGGTGCAGCCTGTTCGTGGCTTTGGGGCCGAAATCCAGCAGATCCTCGCTGCGGGCGAGCCGCACCATGAGGTTGGCGGCCAGCTCCCCGGCCAGCTGCTTCATGTGGTCGTATTCCGAGGCGAAGAGCTCCGGCATGAAACGCTGCACCAGGGCTTCCATTTCCTCGTGGGAAAGGCTGGTGGTGCGGCCGGTTTCTTCGTACATGGCCATGACCGCGTCGTAGATCTGGCCCACGGCGGGGTGCTTTTTGGAAACCTGCTGGCCCTTGGGCAGCTGAAGGTTGGCGTTGATCCAGTAGGCCACGCCGGCGCGGCCCGTTTTGTCCGTGATGATGATGGGCACGGGCCGTCCCAGAAGGGTTTTGGTGTCAAAGATATTGTAGATTTCTTCGTTTTTGGCCAGGCCGTCCACATGCACGCCCGCGCTGGTGGCGTTGAAGTCGCGGCCCACAAAGGGATAGTTGTGGGGAATCTGGTAGTGCAGCTCTTTTTCAAAAAAATCTGCAACTTCGCTGAGGACGGTGGTGTCCGCGGCGGCGTCGTCCCCCGTGAGGGAGATGTATTCCACCAGCAGGGCCTCCAGGGGCGTGTTGCCCGTGCGCTCGCCAAAGCCGAAAAGGGTGGAGTTCACCGCGCCGCAGCCGTAAAGCCAGGCCGTGACCCCGTTGGTCAGCACCTTGTGGAAGTCGTTGTGGCCGTGCCATTCCAGCCACTGGCCGGGCACGCCGGCCTCGTCCGTAAAGGCCCGCACAATGCGCTGCACAGAGCGCGGCAGGCCCGCGCCTGGGTAGGGCACGCCGTAGCCCATGGTGTCACAGAGGCGGATTTTGACGGGCATGCCGCTCTGCTGGGAAAGCTCCATGAGCTTCTGGGCCAGGGGCAGGCAGAAGCCGTAGATATCCGCGCGGGTCACGTCCTCAAAGTGGCAGCGGGGGATGATGCCCCACTCCAGGGCCTGCTCGGCCATGCTGGTGTACATGTCAAAGGCCTGGCGGCGGGTTTTGCCCAGCTTGAGGAAAATGTGGTAGTCCGACACGCTGGTGAGCATGCCTGTTTCGTCAAACTCCATGTCGCGGGCCAGGCGCAGGTCGTCCTTGACGGCGCGGATCCAGGCCGTCACCCGCGGGAAGCGGTAGCCCCGCGCGCGGCAGACGTCAATGCACTTGCGGTCTTTGGCGGAGTAGAGAAAAAACTCCGAGGCCGTGATGAGCCCGGTTTTGCCGCCGAGACGGTGCAGAAAGTCAAACATTTTTGCGACTTGTTTGACCGTGTAGGGGGGGCGGGCCTGCTGGCCGTCGCGGAAGGTGGTGTCTGTGATGCGCATCTGCTCCGCGGGCCTGGGGGCCAGCAGCACTTCGTCGAACGAGGTGCGGCAGATGCTGGTGTAGGGGAAAAGCTCGCGGTACAGCTGCGGCTTTTCCGGATCCTGCAGGGTCAGGGTGCGGTCGCTCCCGCTGCGGTGAATAATGCTGCTCATGCTCCGTCCCGTGTGCGCGCCGCGCGCGCTGCTTCTTGGTTGTAGTGACCGAATTTTTATAACGGCTTCGGGGCCGCGCGTCCAGTGGCGGGCGCAGGTCAGGCGCGGCGGCACTTGCCAGGCAGGCCAAAATGAAGGAAAGTCGTGGGCCGGAGCCGCGCCGTCGGCCCGCATAGTTGCGGCATGCGGCGGCAAAGCGTTGGAACGGGCAGCAAACTGCGCTTACTTGAGGAGCGGGCATGAGTGGATGTGTGCGCTACCCCGCGTCGGGGTGCGTTGTGGAATACCTGGAGGGCAATGCCGTCCAGATCGCCCTGGTTACGGAAGAAACGGGCGGGCGGCTGCGCCTGCTGCTGCCCAACCGGCGGGAAACCCGCCTCAACGCCGCGCGCCTCCTGCCCTGGCTGGGGCCGCAGCATCCGGGGGGTCTGGGCCGCGAAGAGATGGTCCGCCTGCTGGAAACACATAGAGAAGCCCGCGAAAAAGCCGCCGCCGCCGCGCCCCTTGAAGAGGCCTGGGAGCTGGCCCAGGGCGAAGTGGAAAGCGCCCCGGCCCAGTGGTTTGCCGAACTTTTCGCCGATGCCCCGGATGTGGACGCGGTGGCCGCCTGGGGCCGCGCCCTGCTGGGCTGCAAAAGCCATTTCCGCTTTCAGCCGCCGGAGTTTCAGGTCTTTTCCGCAGAGACGGCCGCCAGGCGCGCCGCCGAAGAAAAAACCCGCCAGGAGCGCGAGGCCCTGATGGCCGGAGGGGCGGCTTTTTTCCGCCTGCTGTGGGACGTGGCCTGCAAAAAGCGTGCGCTGCCGCCGGAAGAGGGGCCGGGCAGCGAGGAGCGGCCCTCCCCGGAGGTGGCCCAACGCCTGGAAGAAGTGCTGCGCGTCCGCATGGCCGATCCGGAAACCCAGGAGCACGACGTCCTCTGGCGCGGCCTGAGCAAAGGCCTGCCCGACGTGCCCCATCTGCCCCTCCAGCTGCTCATGGCCTGGGGCAAGCTGCCGCCGCACTACAATTTCTGGCTGGACCGGGCGGACTACGCCCCCGGCGACGCCTGGTGGGAGCCTTTTGCCGGGGAGATCCGCGCCCTGACGCTGGCTGCGGCAAGCCCCGAAGGCGCAGGGGCCCTGCCCCTCTGCCCCCTGCCCTTTGTGAGCATTGACAGCGCCAGCACCAGGGACGTGGACGACGCCTTTTATGTGCGGCAGACGGAGGGCGGCCTGGAGCTGACCCTGGCCCTGGCCTGTCCGGCCCTGTGCTGGGATTTCGGCGGCCCCCTGGACCGTGCCGTGCTCCGCCGCGGCAGCAGCATCTATCTGCCCGAAGGCGATTGCCACATGCTGCCCCAGTGCCTGGGCACCGAAGCCTATTCTCTGCGGGCCGGGGAGGAGCGCCCGGCCTTCTGCGTGCGGGTGCGCGTGGACGCCGCCGGCGGCTTTGCCCCTTGCGAGATATTCACGGCCCGCGCGCGCCTGGCCGCCAACCTGCGCTACGACCATTGCCAGGCCGTGCTGGACGCCCAGGCGGCCGGGGTGGCCCCGCCGGACAACCCCGCCGCGCCCTTTGCCGACCAGCTTGCCCTGGGCCTTGATCTGGCCCGGCGGCGACAGGCCGCGCGCATCGCCGACGGGGCCGTGGTCATGGACCGGCCGGAGCCCGTCATCCGCCTGCACGGCCCGGCAACGGACCCGCAGGTGGAAGTGGCCCTGGACTACCACGCCCCGGACGCCCAGCTGCTGGTGGCGGAAATGATGATCCTGGCCAGCGCCGCAGTGGCCGATCTGGCGCAGGACGCGGGCCTGCCCATGCTCCACCGCACCCAGGACGTGGCCCTGCCCAAGGAATACGCCGGGGTGTGGACCGCCCCGGCGGAGATGACCCGCGTCATGCGGGCGCTCACGCCCTCCGCTCTGGAGGTGCAGGCCCGGCCCCACGCGGCCCTGGGCCTTCCCCGCTATGCGCCCATGACCTCGCCCCTCAGGCGCTACCCTGACCTTGTCAATGAGGCCCAACTGGTGCATTTTCTGCGTACCGGCGGCCCCCGCTGGGACGCGGAGGCCCTGACCGCGTTGCTGCAGATCCTGCACCCCGTGCTGGACGCCGTGGGCCAGGTGCAGCGCTTCCGGCCGCGGTACTGGAAGCTGCTCTACTTCCGCCAGCAGGGCGACAAAGTCTGGTGGCCCGGCGTGATCACGGAAGAAAACGACGTCATGGTCAGCGTGAGCCTGCCGGAGCAGGGCTTCTTTGTGCGCGGCCGGCGGCGGCTCTTTGACGAGCGGGCCTGCCCCGGCATGGACGTGCGCCTGCGCCTCGGCAAGGTGCAGCCCCTGTATAACGAGATCCAGATCCTCGAAGCCGTTACGGCGGAGTGATCCCGTAGTTGCATTCCTGTTGTGAAGCGATTTTTATCTGGTTGTGGTCGGGGAAAGCTATGGCACATTCAATCCTTTCAATAAATATTAAAGATTTATTGCAATTCCGCGGTGTTGAATCCAGTCGAATTGAATTCAAAGCCAGTTGGGATCCGAAAGTTGTTGGGTATCAAGTTTTACACACCGTTTGTGCCTTCGCGAATGATTTTCAGAACTTGAATGGCGGCTATATCGTTCTTGGCGTTGCGGAAGAAGGGGGGAGGGCCATCCTTCCTCCCAACGGCCTTGCCGTAGAGACGCTGGACGATATTCAAAAGTGGATCCGCGGACATTGCAAACAGCTGGATCCTGTCTACCAGCCGGTGTTTTCGCCTGAAGTTGTGGAGGGGCGGCTGCTACTGGTCATTTGGGCGCCGGGCGGCGACACGCGGCCCTATAAGGCTCCGGTAGCGGCTAAAGAAAAGGGTAAAAAGTACTATGTCCGCATCGGCTCTGAAACGGTGGACGCAGAGGCGAACGGCCTCCTGCCCCAGCTGCTGGAGCTGACCGCGCGCGTGCCTTTTGACGACCGTCTTGCTCTGCAGGCCAGAGTGGAAGATATGCGATTCGCCAAGGTGATGGAATTTTTGCGTAATGTAAATAGCGGCCTAGCGGAAGAAACAGATGCGCAGGCCCTGTACCGCCGCCTGCGTATCGCAAGGCCGGTCAATGCGCACGACGCGCCGGTGAACGTGGGATTGATGCTGTTTTCTGAAGACGCGGAATCCTGGTTCCAGGGGGCACGGATTGAAGTCGTGCAGTTTATTGAAGGGACGTCCGGCAATGTTATTGAAGAAAAGTACTTTCGCGGCGACATCTATGCCCAGCTAAAGAATTGCCTGGAGTACCTTGAAAGTTTTTCCAGCAGCTATACGGAGAAGCGTTCGCAGCACGCACTTGCCCACGGTTGGGTAAGCTACCCCAGCCTTGCGCTGCGCGAGGCCGTGGTCAACGCTGTGTATCACCGCTCTTATGAAACGCGTGAGCCGGTGAAGATCAATCTGTATTCAGACAGGATGGAAATTATCAGCTATCCTGGCCCGATTGCGGGGATTGAACTGGAACACCTGAACCAGCAAAAGCCCATGCCTCCTTTCCCCGCCAGAAACAGGAGAATTGGCGAGTTTTTAAAAGAATTGCGTATGGCCGAGGGGCGGGGTACAGGCTTACCGAAGATTTTTAGCGCCATGCAGGCTAACGGCTCACCTGCACCCCAATTCGATTTTGACGCAGCGCGCAGCTATTTTCGTGTGATATTGCCGGCGCATCCTGAATACGCCGCCATCACTGTTTTGCGGGATGTTGCCTATCTGGAAAGTAAGGGCGACCCCATTGCGGCCCTGAAAAAGCTGGAAGAAGGTTGGAATAGAAATAAAAAATCTTCAGCCATTACAGGGGAGCTGCTTTCAAAACTTGTTGCCGGAGGCAAGTTCACAGCGGCAAAGACCGTATACGCCTCTTTTAAAGCGGAAACGCCGCCAATGTTTTGCGGCGTTGTGCTTAACAGGTATATTGAAGCCTTGCTGGAAGCCCATAAAGACGCCGAGGCCGCAAAACTTCTGGGCGATATGCCGAAAGAGGCCTCCGCGCGCGAGACTCTGGACTTCGCTATTTCCTGCAAGAGATTGAAAAAGTATGGTAACGCGCACAGATATTTTGAAAAAATAGAAAAATTTTTGTCTGAAGATCCCAAAGGGCTGCACGAGTTTGCACAAACGAAGATGCAGCTTGCGACAAAACTCTATTCCGAGCATTTGCTGCACATCCCGCAGAAACGCGAAGCCTACAACCGCCTTTTGCACGAGGCCATGGGGCAGCTTGGGCGCGTAGTGCAGCTTACGGATGCAGATGCGCGTCGCGCCTGGGCGTATCGTGATTTAGCGCGGGTCAAACGGTGGCTGGGATTTCCCAGGAAAGAGATTGAGAGCGACTACAGGCGCGCCATAAACCTCCTTCCTGAAGAGCGAACCTTTAGGCAGGAGCTGGAACGGTTCAATATTAACAAAAAAGCTGGACGATAAGCGAAACCTGCGCGGAGAATATCCCCATGCTGGAAGCGTTGTGCATTGTTCTGGCCTATGTTCTCGGCTCCGTGCCCTGGGGCCTGGTCATCGCCAAAACCTGCTGCGGGGTGGACCCGCGCCGGGACGGCAGCCATAATACCGGGGCCACCAATGTGGCCCGGCTCTGCGGCTTCGGCTGGGGCGTGGCCACCCTGGCCTGCGACGTGCTCAAAGGCGCGCTGCCCGTGTGGCTGGCCCTTGACGTGAACCCCGCGCCCCTCTTTGTCAGCGCCGTGGCCCTGGCCTGCGTGCTGGGGCACATTTTTTCCTGCTTCATGAAATTCCGGGGCGGCAAGGCCGTGGCCACCAGCATCGGCGTGTTTCTGCCCCTGGCCTTCTGGCCTTTGCTGGGCGCCAGCCTTTTGTGCGTACTGGTCATCTGGCGCGGCGGCTACGTCTCGCTGGGCTCTCTTGTTCTGGTCACAGCCTTGCCTCTGGGCCTTTGCCTGACCGGGCAGTGGGACTGGCTGCCCCTGGCCCTCTGCATCTGGGCCCTGGTGCTCTGGAAACACCGCGAAAATATCGCCCGCCTCCGCGCCGGCACAGAAAAAACCTGGCGCAAAGGCAAAGAATGACATTTTTGCGGCAGGGGCCGCACCGGGCAGCCCCCGCGAAGCGTCTTGCAGTAAAAGGAGTTGTGCATGACTACGGATTTTCCGGCCTACAGGGGCCGCATGGAATACGTCTGCCTGGACTGCGGGGCCCGCTACCCCGGCGACAGCCTGCTCTACACCTGCCCCCAATGCGGCGGCGTCTTCCTGCTGGAGAATCTTGATTTCGACCAGCTCAAAAAACGCAGCGGCCAGGAATGGCGCGACCTGTTCGACAGCCGCGCCGCCAGCCGGACCACAGCCCTGCGCGGCATTTTTCGCTACTACGAGCTGCTGGCCCCCCTGCTGGAAGAAGACGACATCGTCTATCTGGGCGAGGGTCTGACCCCCATTGTGGAGGCCGCCCCGGCCCTGCGCGCCGCGGTGGGCCTGCCCTTTGCCTATAAAAACGATGGGCAGAACCCCAGCGCCTCCTTCAAGGACCGCGGCATGGCCTGCGCCTTCAGCTACCTCAAGTGGCTCTGCCGCCGCCACAGCTGGGACGAGGTGCTCACGGTCTGCGCCTCCACGGGCGATACCTCCGCCGCAGCGGCCCTGTATGCCGCCTATGTGGGCACGCCGCTCAAGTCCGTGGTGCTCCTGCCCCACGGCAAGGTCACGCCGCAGCAGCTTTCGCAGCCCCTGGGCAGCGGGGCCACCGTGCTGGAACTGCCCGGCGTGTTCGACGACTGCATGAAGGTGGTGGAACTGCTGGCCGAAAACTACCGCGTGGCCCTGCTCAACTCCAAAAACAGCTGGCGCATCCTGGGCCAGGAATCCTACGCCTACGAGACCGCCCAGTGGTACGGCTGGGACGTGGCCGACCTCTGCCTTTTTGTGCCCATCGGCAATGCGGGCAACATCACGGCCATCATGTCCGGCTGCCTCAAAATGCTGGAGCTCGGCATCATCACGGCCCTGCCCCGCGTCTTCGGCGTGCAGTCCGAACACGCGGACCCGGTCTGGCGCTACTACGACGCGCCCGCCGCCTCCCGGCACTGGGAGCCCGTGGCCGTGCAGCCCAGCGTGGCCCAGGCCGCCATGATCGGCAACCCCGTGTCCTTCCCCCGCGTGCGCCGTCTGGCCGAACGCTTTGTGGAACAAGGCGGCCAACGCGCCTTCCAGGTGGTGCGCGTTACCGAACAGCAGATTATGGACGCCATGCTCCTGGCCAACCGTCACGGCCACATCGCCTGCACCCAGGGCGGCGAATGCCTGGCCGGCCTGCGCAACGCCCTGCAGCTGGGCCTTGTGGGCCAGAAGGAATTCGCCCTCCTGGACGCCACGGCCCATGCTCTCAAGTTCGCAGGATTCCAGGACATGTACTTTACTGACAGCTTCCCCCCGGCCTACGGCGTCACCCCGGACAAAAGCCTGGCCAACCGGCCGGAGCTTCTCCTGCCCGAAACCGAACGCCAGAACTGCAGCCCCGAAGACTTTACCCGCAAGGGCGCGCAAGCCGTGGTCCAGCGCCTGGGCCTGCAAAAAAAAGTTTAGAAAAATAATAAGTTACACGGAAGAGAGCAGTCGGGAATCGCGCCCAGGCGCCCCCCCGTACGCCCCTTGTGCGGCGCCGCCCCTGCGGGGAATACGATTGTCGGCAGGCTGCCCAGGGAAACAGGGCAGTCGCCCAGGGTATGCCTGTGGCGTTGCCTGAGAGAGGAAAGTTTTTTGAAGAGGATGGGGGGGGGTGTGGGGGGAAGGGGAAACTTTTGTCCACAAAAGTTTCCCCTTCCCCCCACACAACGCTTCAATATCCCCTCACTCCTCCCCTTCTTCAAGCTCCGGTTTCGGCATCTGCCATTGGCCGGGGAGAGGGGCGGCGATAGCGGCCTGCGTGCCCAGGTAGGGGTTGAAGTAGCCGTAGCGCAGCCAGGGACAGGATTTTTTGAGGCGTTTCATGAAGCGGATCAGGCCCATGCCGGGTTCGGGCGGGGCGGCGTCCGGGGGAAGCCCTGGCGCGTCCGGCGAGGCGGCGTTTGCGGGTACGGCGGCTGCAGTTGCGGGGCTGGCGGGGGGCTGGTTCGGGTTCGGTTCGCACATGCGGCGGCAGTGCCATTCCGGGTCAATATTAAGGTTGCGCCACTGGATCATGCTCACGCCGTCTTCGCCCACCAGGCGGGCCAGGGCTTCCAGCTCGGCTTCCGTATCGGTGAGGCCGGGGAAGTAGAGCAAATTGAGGGAGACCCAGAGCCCCAGGCGGCGGCCCGTGCGGATGGCTTCGCGCACGTCGTCAAGGCTGTAGTTGGTGGGGCGGTAGTAGCGGGCGTAGGCTTCGGGGCGGGCGCTGTTGAGGCTTACCCGCAGGCTGGTGAGCCCGGCCTGGGCCAGGCGGGCCACGGCATCAGGGCGGGAGGCGTTGGTATTGCAGTTGACGGTGCCTTCGCCGCCCTGGGTGCGGAAGAGGCGGACGCTTGCTTCCAGGAGGTCGGGATTCATGAGGGGGTCGCCCTCGCAGCCCTGGCCGAAGGAGTAGATGGGCGTGCGGGTTTCGCGCGCGGCGTGGATGGTCATGACCTGGGCCACTTCTTCGGGGCTGGGGGTGAATTCCAGACGGCACTGGGGCGTGGCGACGATGGGCGAGCCCGCCTCCTGGGCGGAGATGCAGCCCACGCAGCGGGCGTTGCAGGTGCGGGAGGTGGGCAGGGGGGCCTCGTAGCGGCCCAGGGCGAAGTTGCGGGCCGCGGGGCAGTCGTAGCGGGCCACGCAGTTGTTGAGGATATGGCCGATGAGGCGGTTTTGGGGGTAGTCGCGCAGCAATTGGCGCGCGCCCTGTTCGATGCGTTTGCGCGGGATATGGGCGAAGACCTGACGGGGGTCGTCGTCCACGCGGCGGGCGCAGATGTAGAAGCGCCCGTGGGCGAAGCCTACTGCGCCGTAGGCGAAGAGGGGCAGCAGGGGGGCGCCGGGCTCGGTTTCGTAGGCCGGGTGGGCGGCCAGGGTATGCCCCGGCGCGGCAAAAGCGGCCACGGCCAGGGGGGCCTCGCCCTCAGGTTCGCGCATGCAGCCTGTTTCCGGGTCCAGGCCCACGGCCCGGCGGCCGGGCAGCAGAAAAAATTCGCTTTCTTCCGGCAGGGGAATGAGCTCGTCCGGCCGGGGCAGACCCCATTCCGCGCCCCGGCGGCAGACCATGAGCAGCTGAGGATCGTCGTAGATATTGCCCTGGGCGTCGGCCATGACCAGGTGCGGCGTCACATGTCTGGCAGCCATAAAACCTCCTTGCCCCCGCGTAAGCGAACGGCTATAACAACAGGCCGGGCCCGCCCGGCCCGCAGTTTGGGAGGCCCGCCGTGTTTTCGTTCATGCTCTTCATCTTTCTTTGTTTTTTCGGCATCCTGGCCGCGCTTTTTTACATGCTGCGCAGTCAGGAAAAGCTCTGTCAGTCCCTGCGGGAGGAGCACGCGCAGCTGCGCGTCCTGCTGCGCGCCCTGGAATCCCGCCTGGACGTCCTGTGCGACGCGCATGGGGAGGGCGGCGCGCCGTCCCGCGCCGTGGATCTTTCCAGCCGCGCGGCCTCGGCCGAAGATCCTTTGCTGCGGCTGAGCTTTGACGCCCCTGATGCGGAGGCGCAGCCCCGCCGCGGGCGCGGCGCAAGCGAAGGCGTGGTGGACCCGGCGCTGGACCTGCATTTTGACCCTGAGGAAGATGCGCCGCGCCGGTAAGATGACCGTTTGCCCTGCCGATTTCAATGGGAATTTCCGGCGGTTGGGGCGGCGTTCCGGCGGCTCAGAACGGCAGACCGCGCGGCCGCAGCTTGCAGCACGGCCTGTGCGGCGCAGGGCGGTGGGAGTTTATACGCTTCCTCTGGCGGCGTCCAGGTAGGCCTGGCGCAGGGCCGGGACGGCGCTGGCCTCGGCCTGGGCCAGATAGAGCAGACGCAGGGAAGATTCCCGGATCAGGGCAGCGCGGCGGCGTCGGCGGCGCTGCAGGGCCGGGGCCGCGGCGAGCAGCGCGCGGACGCGCAGGGTAAAGGCCTGCGCCCGGTGCCGTTCCCGATGGGCGGCGTCCACGGCGGCCAGCCCGGCCAGCCCCATGGCCGCGGCCTCGCGCGGATGTTCCAGCAGGCGGCTGATGTGGCGGCAGGCATCTTCCACATTGTCGGGCTCGTAACAGCAAAGCTGCACGCCCTCGGCGAACAGATCCGCAAGACCGTGGCCGATACGCGGCGTTGCCAGGCAGCAGCCGCAGCCCAGGGCCTCGAAGACGCGAAAGTTGAGATCGCCGTGCTCGCAGTGGTTGAGGACGACGCGGGCGCGGGGGTAGAGCCCCCGGTAAGGGCCGCAGGTTATGCGCAGGCCGGGCAGGCGGGCCTGCAGGGCCTGCAGAAAGGCCGCGCGCCGGGGCAGCTCCGGGCCCTGGCTGCCCACAAAAAGGCAGTCCCAGTCTTTGGGCGCTTGCGGCGCGGGGGCGTCCTCCTGCCAGGCAAAAGCCGGCGACCACCACACCCGCCCGGCGGGCAGAAAGGGCCCCGCAAAGCGCGGCAGATAGTCGCGCAGGGAGACCAGGCAGGCGTCAAAGGACTGAGCGTAGAAAGGCTGCCAGGCGTGGATGTGGGCATCCACACTGTAAAAGACCGTGAGACAGGGAAAGTTTTCCACCCCCAGCACAAAGGGGGGGCGGCTTTTGTCGGCCACCACCAGCACGTCGGGCGTAAAGCCCGCCAGGCGGCAGAGGGCATCCCAGCCAAAGGTTTCCGGCGTTTCAAAATTGTGCGCGGCCACGGCATCCCAGCCGCAGCGGCGCAAGGAGCGACAGAAAAACGGGCTGCCTATCCACAAGAGCCTTGGCATGGAATTCCTTGGGACAAAATATGGGGAACAGCGGCCGCGTTATGGGCGCGGCGGGCCTTCCGGCGGCCCGGCGGTTCCCGTGCCGGGGCGGCCCGGCGCGCTTGCCGCCCTGTTGTCAGGCAATGCCGGATACACTACGCTGAAGACTTAGCCTTGACGCGCGCCAGCGTCAAGGCGCGAGACCGCCATGCTGCTCTACCCCCGATCCATACGCATCCTGCTGCGCGTCCTGCTGGGCCTGCTCCTGAGTCTGGCCCTGCTGGCGCTGGGGCTGGTGCTGCTGGTGCAGAGCAACCCCCGCAACCTTACCGACCGCGCCCTGGCCATGATCGCGGCCCGCAGCGGCCTGCGCGTGAGCGCCGAGGCCGTGAGCGTGGTCATTTTGCCGCTGCCTTCCCTGGCCTTGAGCAACGCGGCGCTGCAGGGCGCGGGGTGGCGGTTCCACACGGCTTACGCCACGGTGCGTCCGGATTTTCTGGCCTTGCTGCGCGGGGATTTCGTTCCCCGCCATGTGCGGCTGCTGCGCCCCCGCCTGGAGGGGAGCGTGCCCTTGCCCCTGGCCGCGCTGCTGCCGGGCGGGGATGCAACGCCTGCCGCAACGCCGGACGGGCAAAAAGAAACCGCCGCGCCCGCCGCAAAGCCCAGCGACGACCAGGGGGCCGTTGCGCCTCCCTCCGTTGCCGCGCCCGCGCCGACGACCGCCGCCGGGCTTCCCGCATCCCCCCCACCCGCCGCGGCCGCGCGCGCTTTGCCCGATCTTGCCGCCCTGGGCCTTACCGGCCGTTGCCGCCTGAGCGTCACCGACGGCGCGGCCCTGGTGGCAGGTACGGACAAGGCCGTGCTGCGCCTGGAAAAGCTGGACTGCGACCTGGACCTGACCCCGCCCGCGCGGCTCAAGGGGCGGCTCAGCCTGGCCCTGGCCCGGCTGGAGCCGAAGAACGCCCCGCCCTGGCAGCTTGGCGACCTGCAGGCAGAAGGCCGCACAGATCTGAGCGCCCCCTTGGAGCGCAGCCCCCGCCTGACCGTGGGGGGGGAACTGCGCTCACCCGGCCTGGTGGAGCGGCTGCGCCTGGAAGGCACGCTCACGGCCGACGCCGCGGGCTGGACCCTGCGCCCCGTTTTGAGCGGAGAGCTGCGCAAGGACGGCGTGGCCCTGCCTTTTCGCCTTACGGGCGCGGCCTCCCTGCGCAACAGCGCCGCCCGCAGCGTGCGGCTGGATAACGTGCGCCTGCACCTTGACAGGGACGACGTGGCCCTGGACGGACGGCTGACCCTGGATGCCGCGGCTCCGGGCGGCTTCAGCCTGGAGGGCCGCCTGCGGCTCATCCGCGCGAGCCTGACCCAGTGGCTGGGCTTTGGGCGGATTATTGCCCCCGGCCTGCAGTGGGCCCTGGACGATCTCACGGAAGGAACCTTGGATTTTTCTCTGGACGGCGCAGGCCTGCGCGTGCCGCACATTGCGGTGAGCGCCGCGGGCAGCCGGTTTACGGGTTCCGGCGGCGTGGCCCGGTGGAGCAAGCCCGAGCTGGATCTGGACCTGCGCGCCCCGCGCGTGAACCTAGGCCGCGCCCTGCCAGAATCCCTGGGCACGCTGCCGGCGGAACCGCAGTTCGGCCACGGGCCCTTTACGCCGCTGCCCGGCGCGCCCGTGCTGCCCGGAGAGGCGGGCCTGGACTACAATATCCGTCTGGCGGCGGACAAGGTGGATTACGGCCCCCTAGTCATCGACAATGCCCTGGTGGTCATCCGGCAGGGCCTGGTGGACGCGACAACCCGGCTGGAAGACACGGTGCTGGAGGTTTCCGGCGGGCTGTACGGCGGCAGCGTCAAAGGCGAGACCGTGCTGGGCGGAGACAAGAGCCTGCCCTACGCCATCCGCATGCGCTTCCGCAATGTGGACGGCACGGCCCTGGGCCGGGCGCTCCCGGTCATGCCCGTGAGCGGCGGCAGCCTGCGCGCTGATGTGGATATTCTGAGCCAGGGGCGGGAGCTGGACGTTTTTTTGCGCAGCCTGCGGGGCACGGTGAACGCCCGTGCCGAGCGGGGCAGGCTGCGCAGCCTGCACGGCGGGCCAAAGGCCGGCGCGGGGGACGCGGCCTTTGGCGCGCTGGATGTGGGCCTGAAACTCAAAGGCGGAGCCTGGGACCAGAGCCGCCTGGGGCTGGACGGCCAGTGGACCGCCGCCCTGACGGACACGGGCCTGGAAGCCCGCACAGAGCTTAACGGCACTCTCTGGTTCGGCGGCGACGGCAGCGGCGGCGGCGATATGGAGATCAAAAACGTGCCAGGGGCCTGCTCCCTGACCCTGAGCCCGGAGCGCGCGGGGCGGCCGGAAGGGCTCAAGGCCTCGGTATCCGGCACGTTTGCCTGCCGGGCGGCGCGCGGCCAGCTCAGCGTGCGCGAGGGGCACATCAATGCCCTGGGGGCCGAAGCCCACGGCGACGTGCAGGTCACCCTGGGGGCCAGCCCATCCTGGCAGGGCAAACTTTCCGCCTACAGCCCGGACCTTGGCCGCACGCTGCGCCTGGCGGGCTACCCTGCCGCCGTGCCCGCTGCCTGGAATAAACTGGAAATGGACGCCGCCTTCAAGGGCGAACCCGGCAGTCTGGACCTTTCCGGCATCCGCGCCAGGCTGGACCAGAGCGTGCTGACGGGCAAGCTGAGCCTGGATTGGCGGCAGGCGCTGACCCTGGACTACAGCCTGGCCGTGGACCGCCTGGACCTGGACCGCTACCTCAACGGCGGCAAGGGCGCCGCAGGCACGGGGGGCAAGAGCGCCGCGCAGAAGGATAAAAGCGGCGGCAAAGCCTGGGATCTGCGCTGGCTGCGCGCCCTGAACGCCAAGGGCGAGCTGCGGGTGGGGGAGCTGGTCTCCTGGAAGCTGCGGACCCGCCAGCTGCGCCTGACCAGCAGCCTGGCCAAAGGCCGCCTGCGCTACGAGGCCAAGGCCGCCGATTTTTACGGCGCCCCCCTGCACAATCAGGGCACTATGGTCTTTGACAAAGGCCTCAGCTTTGAGAACGCCCTGGGCGTGGAAAATTTTGATCTCACCGCCGCCAGCCGGGACAGGGGCGGCGCGGCCGTGCTGGGGGGCCGGGGCGTGCTGCACTCTACCGTGCGCGGGCAGATGGAAGGCCCGGGGCAACTGCCCGCCCGCCTGGACGGCTCCTGGGATTTTACCGTGCGGGACGGCTCCTACCAGCGGCGCTCCGGGGACGGCGCGCTTAAGGGCAGCCCCACCCGCTTTGCAGCGGCGGGCGGTTCGGGGATCATTGCCAAGGGCGTGGCCCGAACTAGTGATTTTTATCTCAAGGGCCAGGGCCTGAGTGTGCGCGGGGGCGGTTGGATCGACTTCAACAACGAGACCCTGGACTGCAACTTTACCGTCAACATGAAGAATTTCCCGGATTTCCCTCTGCGCCTTTACGGCAGCCTGGAGAACAGCAAAACCTCCATCGGCGCGGGCACCCTGCTGCTTAACACCATCGGCGGCATCACCCAGGGCTTTATTGACGTGCTCGGCAGCGTGGTGGAAGGGACCTGGCGGCTCTTCCGATAAGGGCGCGGGCGTGGCGCACAAGACGCTGCCTGTGGCGACAATACGGGGCAGGTGCAGGGCTATGGCGCGCGACAGGTGCGGCAGTGGCAGGCGTCGCAAGGGGGCTCGCGCCTGTGCAGACTTGTGCGCGGCGGGGGCGCAGGGCGCTGTCATCCCCTTTTTGGGCAAAAGCGTGCGGCCGGCCAGCCGTGCGCTTGGCTGCAAGGGCCTGGCGGGCGCGCCTTCCCTGTTGGAGGCAACGGATTTTGTTCCGCCGCCCCGTTGACAGAATGGCTGACGGGGGCTAGGGTGACGGTGTGTTCTTTTTTGCACAACCTGGCGGCCTCTGCCGGTTCCACGCAGCGCAGGTCGGGCAACCTTGGCGGGCCGGTGGGCGGCACGCGGCACGCATCATGAAAACAAGCTCTGTAAGCAGGAGGAGACGCGGTGAATATTCTCATTTTCGGACCCAACGGCAGCGGCAAAGGCACCCAGGGCGACCTCATCAAACAGAAGTACAACCTGGCGCACATCGAATCGGGCGCTATTTTCCGCGAGCACATCGGCGGCGGCACGGAGCTGGGCAAGAAGGCCAAGGCCTATATTGACCGCGGCGATCTGGTGCCCGACGAGATCACCATCCCCATGGTGCTGGATACGCTGAAGTCCAAGGGCCAGCACGGCTGGCTGCTGGACGGCTTCCCCCGCAACATGGTGCAGGCCAAAAAGCTGTGGGAGGCCCTGCAGAAAGAGAATATCCCCCTGGACTACGTGGTGGAGATCCTCTTGCCCCGCCAGGTGGCCAAAAACCGCATTATGGGCCGCCGCCTGTGCAAGAACAACAACAACCACCCCAACAACATCTTTATTGACGCCATTAAGCCCAGTGGCGACAAGTGCCGCGTCTGTGGGGGCGATCTTACCGCCCGCTCCGACGACCAGGACGAGGCCGCCATCAACAAACGCCACGACATTTATTACAATGACAAGGATGGCACCTTGGCTGCGGCCTATTTTTTCAAGGACCTGGCTGCCCAGGGCAAGACCAAATATATTGAGCTCAACGGCGAAGGCAGCATTGATTCCATTAAGGAAACGCTGCTTTCCAAGCTGGCCTGACGTTCCGCAGCGCCCGCCCGCGCCCTTGAGAATCCGCGCATTTCCAGGGGGCGCGGGCTGCGGCGCTGTGCTGTCCTCTGCCGGGGCTTTACAGAACCCGCCCGGTGGACTACATATCCGGCTTCGCGCCTTATGGCGCGACACGGCAACCCTGCTGCAGCGGGGTTGCCGCTTGCTTTGATGCCGTCCGGCGGGATTGTCGGGCGGCGTCGGAATACCGGACGCAACGTCCTTTTCAAGGAGTCACGCATGGATGTGTTTGATCAGGCCACAGAATTGGAACGTCTGGACCGCGAATCGGCCCTGGTGCGGGCGCGCGCCGCGGTAGACCGCGGCGGCCCGGAGTGGATAGACGGCGTGGCCTGCTGCCGCGAGTGCGGGGAACCCATTCCGCAAAAACGGCTGGACGCCCTGCCCGGCGTGGGCCTGTGCCGCGCCTGCCAGGAAGAACGGGAAAACGGCGGGCGTTAGCTTTTGGGCGAGCGCAGCCGCAAGGCCGTGCTGTTGCCGCAGAAAAAGGCCGTTGGCTGGTTTGCCGACGGCCTTTTGCGTTGTGGCGCTGTAAAAAATCTTTCTCCACAGTGAGGCCCAATCTTGGCGCAACGCTCCTTGATCCGGGCTGAGTCGTTCTGTTGGGCCTTCTGGGCCTTGCCGACAAAGCCGGCCGCAATTGTGACAACGCCCCGGAATAGGGCAGTTCAACTTTGAAATGCCCTGGCGGCTGCGTGAGCAGACGCCCGCTGTGGAGGCCTAAGCGCAATTTATTTGCGCCGTTAAGCGCCGAAACGAGCGTGCCGTAAACTTTGAGAATGCACATTCTCAAAGGTAATCTGCTCTAGAGCCGCGCCAAACTGCAATAACGAGCGTCCCATATGGGCATTGGCGGCATAACTCCCGCCATGAAGCTCGCGCAAGCGTCTCAGGCTCTACTTGCAATCGCTCCTCAAAATGGGGGGGGGAATTACCCTCCTCTGCCAGGAATACTAACTTTTCAATGGGATATTTTCTGGGGTAGGGTCAACGCAGCGTCTGCCCAAGGATATGGACCGGCTGCGTGAGGGCTAGCTGGTGTGGAAGCGCTGATGCGGGGTTAGGCCCCTTGTCGGCAAGTGCTGGTACCGCAAGGGCTGTCAGGCGTGCAGTGCCCCAGTAGGCCCCCGCTTTCGCGCCCGCATCAGCTATGGCAGGAGGATACCTATGCTTACAATCCAAGTCAACCTGGACAGCCGCGAGATAGAGGTCTGGACCGCCTGACCACGCCCATGAGGGTGTTTTAGTGTTCGATGGGCGGCAGGAAAAATAAAACCCTCCGCCGCAGCAGAGGGTTCTGCCCCTTGTGGGGGGCTGCTGGCTGACGCACAGCCTTAGCTATCTTATAAAGGCATTGGGCCGCATCGTCAACAGCGCATCCCTGAGGCGCGTCAAGCCTTCCCCCACGCCCGCAGGGGTTTGACCTCCAGGCTGACGCTGTTGACACAGTCCTCACCGCGTTGGTACAAACACGCACTTTGCATCGGCCCTTTGCGGCAGCCGCGGTCTTGCCTCATGAATGGAAAAGGCATATGTTGCCCGCGTGCGCAGATTGCGGCCCGCGCCGCCGGTACGGCGGCCGCCGGGCTGACCGGATGGCCGCTCCCTCCCCGCACACTATCCCATCCGAAAAGGAGTCCCTCGTGGAATATAGCGCCGAAGACATCTCGCCCGTAAAGAAAAAGGTCGTCATCACCACCGGGCCGCAGGAAGTGGAAGCGGCCATTCTGGGCACCGTGGCCCTGTACAAGACCTCCGTGCAGGTGGACGGCTTCCGCAAGGGCAAAGCGCCCGCCTCGGTCATTGAACAGCGCTTCCACGACAAAATTTATGAAGAGGCCCGCCAGGATCTCATCAACGTCCACATCAACGACGTCATGCAGCAGCTCGGCGTCGCGCCCCTTTCGGGCATCAATGTGGACGCGCCCCAGAGCTTTGAGCGCGGCAAGGACTACGTCTACAGCATTGAGTTCGAGACCTTGCCCGCCTTTGACCTGCCGCCTTACGAGGGGCTTGAGGTGGAGCAGGAAAAAGTCCAGGTGGACCCCAAGGAAGTGGAGGACGTGCTCGACCACCTGCGGCGTGAGCGCGCCCAGCTTGTGCCCGTGGAGGGCGCGGGCCCGGCCGTGGACGGCCAGGTCGCCAGCCTGAACTTTGCCGCCTACGCCGAGGACGGCACGCCCGTGGAAGGCATCAAGGCAGAGAATTTTGACCTGGCCATTGGCGAAGGCCAGGCCCTGGAAGATTTTGAAGCCCTGGTCAAGACCGTGCCCTACGGCCAGGAAGGCCAGGGGCAGATCCACTTTCCCGACGATTTTCTGGCCAAAGACCTGGCCGGCAAAACCGTCACCATGAAGGTGAAGGTGCATGCCATCAAGGAACGTAAGCTGCCGGAGCTCAACGACGACTTTGCCAAAAGCCTGGGCAAGGACACCGTGGCGGCCCTGCGCGAGGCCATTACGGACAGCTACGCCCGCAGCCGCACCAGCCTGAGCAAGAGCGCCGCCCAGAAAAGCCTGCTGGACAGCATGCTCAAAATGGTTACCTTTGAGCTGCCGCCCAGCCTGGTGGAAACCCAGATGCGCACCCTGCTGGGGGATATGGCCGCCCGGCTGGAGCGCCAGGGGCGCAGCCTGCAGGCCCTGGGCAAGAGCTTGGAAGAGCTGCGCAAGGAGCTGCAGCCTGAGGCCGAGGGGTTGACCCGCGCCGAGGTGCTGCTGCTTTCCATCGCCAAAAAGGAAGGGCTTGAGGTAAGCGAAACCGAGGTTTCCACCCAGCTCTACCGCCACTCCCTGCAATCGGGCGAGGATTTCAAGACCCTGCGCGAGGAATATGAGCGCACCGGTATGATTTTTGTTCTGCGCGATCGCCTCCTGGCCGATAAGGCCATGGACCTGGTTTACGAGCGGGCCAAGGTGACAGAAGTGGAGCCCAAGCCCGCGCCGCAGGAACCGGCCGCCCCGGCGGACGGCGCGGAGGCCCAGGCCTGAGGCCGGGCGCGCGAACTGCGCGCGCGGGGGCGACATGGCCTGAGCGGCAAGCTGCTTCCTGTCGCGCCGCAGCCCGCGCGGACCTTATATTTCTTGGGCGGCGCGGGGAAGGTTTCCTCCTACGGAGGGGCCTTCCCCGCACCGGGTTCAGCGTCCCGCCGGTTTTCCGCGCCGACCGCGGCGGAAGGAAGGCGGACGCGGGCCCGGCCGCCCCTCACCCTCCGGCGGCGCACGCCGCCCCATCCGGCCCTCCGGGGCCGCGCAGCGAGGTTGCCATGTCCCTGGTTCCCATGGTCATTGAGACTACCGGCCGTTCCGAACGCGCCTACGATATTTATTCCCGCCTGCTCAAAGACCGCATCGTGCTGCTGGGCTCCGAGGTTAACGACGCCGTGGCCTCGCTTATCTGCGCCCAGCTCCTGTTCCTGGAATCGCAGGATCCGGAAAAGGAAGTCTACCTCTACATCAACTCCCCCGGCGGTTCCGTGACGGCGGGCCTGGCCATTTACGACACCATGCGCTTCATTTCCTCGCCCGTGTCCACGGTCTGCATGGGCCGCGCGGCCAGCATGGGCGCGTTTTTGCTGGCGGCGGGCAAGCCCGGCATGCGCTTTGCATTGCCCAACAGTCAGATCATGATCCACCAGCCTTCGGGCGGCTTTCAGGGCCAGGCCACGGATATTGAAATCCACGCCCGCGAGGTGCTGCGCCTCAAAGAACGCCTCAACCGTATGCTGGCGGAAAATACCGGCAAACCGTACAAGGATGTGGTCAAGGCCACGGAACGCGATAATTTTTTGACTCCGGAAGAAGCCAAAGACCTGGGCATCATCGACCGCGTGCTCGTTTCACGCCACGAAATGACCCAGGAAAAGAGCGAATGACATGCCCAAAAAAAAATCACCCACCACGGTAAGCGAGCCTTTGCGCTGCTCCTTCTGCGGCCGCAGCGAGCTTGAGGTGCGCAACCTCATTGTGCAGGACGGCGCCTGCATCTGCGACAAATGCGTCAAGGCCTGCAACGAGATCATCGCCCGCGACCAGATGGAAAGCCCGGAAAACCCTGAGCGCCTGCTCTCCCCCCAGGAGATCAAGGACAAACTCGACCAGTACGTCATCGGACAGAACGAGGCCAAAAAAATCCTGTCCGTGGCCGTGCACAATCATTACAAGCGCGTGTTCTACGCCGACGCCCTGGGCGACGACGTGGAGCTGGAAAAAAGCAACATCCTGCTGGTAGGCCCCTCTGGCAGCGGCAAAACCCTGCTGGCCAAAACCCTGGCCAAAATCCTGCGCGTGCCCTTTGCCATTGCCGACGCCACCACCCTTACCGAAGCGGGCTATGTGGGCGAGGATGTGGAAAACATCCTGGTCCAGCTGCTCCAGAACGCCGATTACGATCTGGAATCCGCCAGCAAGGGCATCATCTATATTGACGAGATCGACAAAATCTCCCGCAAGGGCGACGGCCCCTCCATCACCCGCGACGTGTCGGGCGAAGGCGTGCAGCAGGCCCTGCTCAAAATCATCGAAGGCACCGAGGCCAACATTCCCCCCAAGGGCGGCCGCAAGCACCCGCAGCAGGAATTCATCCGCATGAACACGGGCAACATCCTGTTCATCGTGGGCGGGGCCTTTGTGGGCCTGGACAAAATTGTGGAATCGCGCATGAGCGGCGGGGCCATGGGCTTCGGCGCCAAGGTGCGTGCCAGCAAGGAAATGCCCCTGGGCGAGCTGCTGGACAGGGTGCACCCCCAGGATCTGGTCAAATTCGGCCTTATCCCGGAATTTGTGGGCCGCATCCCCATTATTACCCATGTGGACGAGCTGGACGAGCCGGACCTGGTGCGCATCCTCACCGAGCCCAAGAACGCCCTGGTGCGCCAGTACCAGAAGCTCTTCGGGCTTGAGAACGTGGACCTGCGCTTCACCCCCGACGCCCTCAAGGCCATTGCGGCCAAGGCCATTGAGCGCAAAACCGGCGCGCGCGGCCTGCGCAACGTTATGGAGCGCACCATGCTGGACATCATGTTCAAGCTGCCCTCCATGCCCAATGTGCGCGAATGCCTGATCAACGAGGCCGTCATCAACAAGGGCAAGGAACCTGTGCTCCTGTTCGGCGACGATGCCGCCCCCGCCGGCAAGACCGGCGGCGAAAAAGCGTCCTGACCGGCCGGGCCAACCCGCCGCGCCAAAGGACAGCCCGTCTTCCTGGGGAGAACCGTATGACCGATATGCTGCGTGACGCCGCCGGCGGCGTCGAACTGCCCTTCATGCCCCTGCGCGAAGTGGTCATGTTCCCGCGCTCCATCATGCCCCTTTTTGTGGGGCGAGAAGCCTCCATCAAAGCCATTGAGGCCGCTCAGGCCAGCTACAACAGGCAGATCTTCCTGGTGGCCCAGCGCGAATCCGAGCTGGAAAAGCCCGAGGCCGACGACCTGGCCCCCGTGGGCGTGGTCAGCAAGGTCTTGCAGATGCTGCGCCTGCCCGACGGCACCATCAAAGTGCTTTTTGAAGGCCTCTTCCGCGCCCAGTGGTCAGACCTTGCCGAAACCGAGGCCTGCGCCACCGTGCGGGTGCGCCGCCGCGCCGAAACGCAGAGCCGCCCCGAAGAAGCCCAGGCGCTGGTGCGCGCTGCACACGAAGCCCTGGAAGAATACGGCAAAACCAACAAAAAAATCTCCCAGGAGGCCGTGCTCTCCATCATGGCCCTCAACGAGCCCGGCCCCCTGGCCGACGCCGTTCTGCCCCACCTTAAGGTGGATTATCGCAAGAAACAGGAAGCCCTGGAAATCGACGACGTGACCCTGCGCCTGGAAACCGCCTACGGCCTGCTCCAGAGCGAAGTGGCCCTGGCCACGGTGGAAAAGCGCATCAAAAACCGCGTCAAGGTTCAGATGGAGCGCAACCAGCGCGAATACTACCTCAACGAGCAGATCAAGGCCATCAACAAAGAGATGGGCCGTGAGGACGACCCTCAGGCCGAAGTGGACGAAATTGAGCAGAAGCTCAAAGCCTGCAAAATGCCCGAAGAGGCCCGCCAGAAGGCCCTGGCCGAAGCCAAAAAGCTGCGCAGCATGCCCCCTTCCGCCGCGGAATACACCGTAGTGCGCAACTATGTGGACTGGATCCTGGACCTGCCCTGGGACGAGCTCAAAGACATCGATATCAATATCGAAAAAGCCCGCGCCATCCTGGACGGCGACCACTACGGCCTGGAAAAGCCCAAGGAACGCATTCTGGAATACCTGGCCGTGCAGAAGCTCTCTCACGGGTTGCGCGGCCCCATCCTCTGCTTCGTCGGCCCCCCCGGCGTGGGCAAAACCTCCCTGGCCAAGTCCGTGGCCCGCGCCACCGGGCGCGACTTCATCCGCCTCTCGTTGGGCGGCGTGCGCGACGAAGCCGAAATCCGCGGCCACCGGCGCACCTATGTGGGCGCGCTGCCCGGCAAAATCATTCAGTCCCTCAAGCGGGTCAAATACAACAATCCCCTCTTCTGCCTGGATGAGGTGGACAAAATGACCTCGGACTACCGCGGCGACCCGGCCTCCGCCCTCCTTGAAGTGCTGGACCCGGAACAGAACAATGCCTTCATGGACCACTACCTGGACCTGGAGTACGACCTTTCCAAGATCTTCTTCATCACCACAGCCAACTCCCTGCACAGCATCCCGGCACCGCTCCTGGACCGCATGGAGATCATTGAGCTCAACAGCTATCTGGAGACGGAAAAGCGCCATATCGCCCGGCAGTTCCTTCTGCCCCGCCAGATTGAAGAGCATGGCCTCAAGCCCGAAAACCTCCGCGTTTCCGACAAGGCCCTGCTGGAAATCATCCGCTCCTATACCCGCGAGGCGGGCGTGCGCAACCTGGAGCGCGAAATCGCCGCCCTCTGCCGCAAAACCGCCATCCGCCTTGTGGAGGAAGACAACCTGGAGCGCAGCGTGACCATCTCGCTCCAGAATCTGCCCACCTTCCTCGGCGTCAAAAAATACCGCCACGACGAGCGCGAAGACACCCCCCAGGTGGGGGTCTGCGCGGGCCTTGCCTACAACCAGCGCGGCGGCGAAATCCTGCTGGTGGAAACCACCCTCATGGCCGGATCCGGCCATGTGGTGACCACCGGCCAGCTGGGCGAAGTGATGACAGAATCGGCCAAGGCCGCGCTCTCTTATGTGCGCTCCCGCGCCGAAGTCCTCGGCCTGGACCCCCGCTTCCACCGCAAGGTGGATATCCACGTCCATGTGCCCGCCGGGGCTACCCCCAAGGACGGCCCCTCCGCAGGCATCACCCTGGCCACCTCCATCACCTCCGCCCTGCTGGGCATCCCCGTGCGCAACGATGTGGCCATGACCGGCGAAATATCCCTGCGCGGCCGGGTGCTGCCCATCGGCGGCCTGCGCGAAAAACTCCTGGCCGCCCGCCGCAGCGGCATCAAAAAAGTTCTCATGCCCCGCGATAACGAAAAAGACCTCAAAGAAGTGCCCGATGAGGTGCTCAAAGACCTCCAGATCGTCTTCGTGGACCATGTGGATGAAGTGCTGCCCCAGGCCCTGGACGCCAGCGCCGAGGAAATCTTCTCCGGCCGCGCCACGGCCCAGCCCCTCTGCCGCACCCTCCGCGCGCCCAAGCACGACAACATGGGCAGCAACCAGCAGCCCGCGCAGTAGCCGGGAATAAACGCGCCTTTTATATGTGTGGGGGGAGGAAACTTTTGTTCACAAAAGTTTCCTCCCCCCACACATATACACACAACAATTCTAGTCTGTTACCCCTGCGGCGGGGTGGCGGGCTTGCCGGCCAGTACGGCGTCCAGGTAGAGGGCCCAGGCTTCGCCCAGGGCAAAAAGGCGTTCACGGGGCAGGGCGGCGCTGTCGTAGTGGATGAGCAGGGATCCGCTCAAGGGGTTGCACTCCACAGCGTGCACGCCGGGCACGGCTTCCATGCCGGATTTGGCAATGCCGGCCACATGTTCGTGCTGCAGGGCCGGGTGGCGGATGCGCACGCGGCCATCCATAAAGCTGCGCACGTATTTAAGCAGATGCAGGGGGGCGCTCAAAACGGACCTCCTCTTCGGGCAGCGCGGGGGGCAGATGGGGGCGCATGGCGTTGAGGGCCACGCCCAGGGTGGTGAGGTTGTGCAGCAGGGCCGAAAGACCGGGACCGAGCAGCATGAACATGCCGCCCAGCAGGAAGAGGCTGTTAAGGGTCATGGTGGCGGCGAAGTTGACGCGGATGCGCCGCAGGGTGCGCTGGCCCAGGAGGCGCGCGCTGACCAGGCCTTCCAGGCTGGGGTGGGTCAGCAGCACGTTGGCCACCTCACGGGCCAGATCCGTGCCGTCGCTCATGGCCACGCCCACCAGGGAAGCGGAAAGGGCCGGCGCGTCGTTGATGCCGTCGCCTACCATAAGAACCTTGCAGCCCTGGTCGGTCAGCTCCTGCACAATGCGGGCCTTGTCTGCGGGCAGCACCTGCGCGCGAAATTCCTCAATGCCCACGCTGGCGGCCACGGCGCGGGCCGTGCGTTCGTCGTCACCCGTGAGCATGAGCACCCGCCTGACGCCCAGGTCGCGCAGGCATTCCACCACGCGCCGGGCCTCAGGCCGCAGGGGATCTTCAATGGCCACCATGCCCGCCGCGCGGTTGTCCTCGCTCATGAAGAGCAGGGAGCGGCCCATGGCGCTCTGGCGCTCCAGCTCCTCGCGCAGGGGGCCCAGGTCCACGCCCTCGTCGTGCTCCACATAGTGGCGGCTGCCCACGCGAATTTTTTTGCCGTGGAGGGTGGAGGCCACGCCGTGGGCCACCACATATTCCACATGGGCGTGTTCCTCTTCGTGCTGCAGCCCTTCCTCGGCGGCCTGGCGCACCACGGCGCGGGCCACGGGATGGGGGAAGTGCTCTTCCAGGCAGGCCATGACGCGCAACACCTCGTCCCGCCGGAAGCCCGGCGCGGGAAAGACGCCGGCCACGGCCGGGCTGGCCTGGGTCAGGGTGCCGGTTTTGTCGAAAACCACGGTATCGGCCTCGTTAAGGGCCTCCAGATAACGGCCGCCCTTGATGGCCATGCCGTGGCGCGCGCCTTCGCGCATGGCGGCCAGCACGGCCAGGGGCGTGGCCAGCTTGAGCGCGCAGGAATAGTCCACCAGCAGCACGGCGGAAGCCTGGCGGAAGTTGCGGGTCAGCAGCCAGACCAGGCCGAAGAGGCCGAAGGTGAAGGGCACGGCCATGTCCGCCAGGCGCTCGTACTTGCCCTGGATGCCCGCTTTGAGGGCTTCGGATTCTTCAATAAATTTTACCACCTGCCGCAGGCGCGTGCCGTCGCCCACGCTTTTGGCGCGGATGACCAGGCGGCCTTCCTCCACGGCGGTGCCGGCATAGACCGTAGCGCCCGGCGTGCGGCGCACGCCCAGGGGTTCACCGGTCATGGAAGACTGGTTCACCAGGGCGCAGCCTTCCACCACCTCGCCGTCCACCGGGATGGATCCGCCGTCGCGCACCACCACCAGATCGCCCTCGCGCACTTGCGCCAGGGGCACGGAAACTTCCGTGCCGTCCGCCAGCAGCCAGACGTTTTCCACATTGAGGGCCAGGCTTTCGGTGAGGGTGGCCAGGGAGCGGCGGCGGGTCCAGTATTCCAGGGTTTCGCCCAGGCCCAGAAGCACGGTCAGCATGCTCACGGTGCGAAAGTCACGCATGAGCAGGGAGGCCCCAATGGCCGCCGCGTCCAGCACGTCTACGCTGAGCCTGCCGCGCAGCAGCGCGCCCGCCCCCTTGCAGAGAAAAGGCACGGCCGCAGCCACGGCGGTGATGATGCGCAGGGCAAAAGGCAGGAAGGGCCGCACAAAGATATAACGAAAAAGAGGCATAAGCCCCTGGGTGGGGGTAAGCTCACCTTCGCCGGGCCCCTGGGGAACGTCCAGGCTGTCGTAGGCGTCGGCCGCGCCCACCAGCAGCGTCAGGGCGTCAGTGCGGGCCTTGTCGTCACTGTAGAACAGCAACAGGCTGCCCGTAACGGGGTTGCAGCGCACGTCCGCAATGCCGGGCAGAGTGGCAAGGGCTCCGGCCAGGGCTTCCGCGCTGGCCGGAGCAAGAGGGGAAGAAGCGCGCACGCGCATTCTGCCGGAAGCGGGCGTGGCAACGCCCCGCAGTTCGTGGACAATATAAAAACGCATGCGCGTGCCGCCTACGCCTCAGCGGCGTCCTTGGTGGACGCTTTGCGCTTCTCGGAGGCCTGGCGCGCTTCGGCGGTCAGGTCTTCCACGTCTTCTTTCAGCGCCTCCACCTTGCTCATGAGGGCGTCCTTGACGTCGATGCCGCGGCTGATGAGGTCCGTGGCCAGGGGTTTGAAGTTCACCTTGCCGCGCGATACGGCCACAGCGCCCACAGCGCCCACGGCCACGCCGCCCAGAAACCACAATGCATACTTCCAGCCGTTATTCATGATAGAATCTCCTCACTATGGGGCTGCAGCCCGTCCGCGGGGGGAGCCCCAACCGCCCCCGCAAACCGCAAAAAAACACTCCACCCCGCCCCCTTGCGCGGGCCGCTGCAAGAAAAGCCGGGCCGACGCGGACAAAAGCGCAGCAGGCCCGCCGTTCGCGCCGCGCGCCCCAAAGGGAAAGACGCCGCATGAACGGCCTGTCCCGCGGCCGCGCGCCGCAACGCAGACCTGACAATCAGTCTAATTAGCGCTTCCGGAGAGGTCAACCTTGATATAGTCGGCCTCGCTGTTGCGCAGGGAGATGGTAACGCCCGAAAGCCGCAGCGCCACGGGATCCTTGAGGGGCGCGCGACCCACCACGGAAACGGTGGTGCCGGGGATGAGGCCCATGTCGCGGATGCGACGGTTCATTTCGCCCAGGGCTTCCACAGCGGCAATCTTGCCCTGCTGACCCACCTGCATCTGACGCAGATTGACAATCTGGCTCATGTGTGTTCTCACTCTTGATTAATGCCCAAAGCAGCGTTTTGCCCCGCGCCCGCCCCTGCTCCGCGACGCCGCCCGGACGCGGAAATTCCGGCGGCATAACCGCCTGGGGCGTGGTCCGGTTTGCAGCTTGCCCTTATGTCGAACATGTGTCAAGAGAAAAGAAAGTCGATTTCAACACGCTCCGGACGCGACGCCCCGCGGGACGGCACGCCCGCAAAACGGCAGACGCTGCCCAAGGAGACGCTATGGAACTTCCCTACGTAGCCCATGTGATGGAGGGGCGGGCGCGGCTGCGCCATCCTTTTCTGGAGGATGCAACGCGGCGCGCCGCAGCGCAAAAGACCGTCCTGGGCCAGCCCGGCGTGCTGGAAGCCCGGCCGGGGACGGCCTCCCTGCTGCTCATTCTGAGCCCGGAAGCGGATTTCGCCGCCGTGTGCGCGGCCCTGGAGGCGGCCCTGCCCGAGCTGCGCACGCCTCAGGCAGAGGCTGCCGCCAGCCGGCGGGCAGTCAAACGCGCCCGTCGCGCGCCGCAGACCCCCGCGCGGTCCTGCAGCGCGCTGGCTCCGTTCTACGGCAAGGACAACCGCGGAAGAAGCCTCATTTGCGGCATCTCCCAGCGCAAGTTTGAGGTCCGCAGCCTGCTGGGCTGCGCCGCCGTCTGTCTCACCGCAGGCCTGGCCGGCGCAGGTCGGCTGCATGTGCTGGCCGGCGCGGCCTGGAGCGTGCTGGCCGCCCGCCACGTCTGGGTGCGCCGCAAGGCCCTGTAGGCCGCAGTCCCGCCGCCTTGCCTAATCCACGCGCATTCCGTATACTTGAAATGCTGCCGGTAACTGTTCGCGCTTGCGGCGAAAAGACCCGGCTGGCCAGGAGACGGAATGCGTAAGGTGCTTTGGGCCATACTGGCGCTTATCATACTTCTGGCGGCTGCGGGGGCCGCGCTGCTGGGGCGGGTGGACACGGCCTTTGTGGTGCGCCAGATCGCCGCGGCCACAGCCAGGGCCACCGGTCGGCCGCTGGTCTTCGTCAGCGCGCCGCACATTGCCTTTTTTCCGCCTGGGGTCCGCTTCGGCGAGGCCCGCTGGGGGGAGGCGCCCCCGCCCGCCGGGGCCGAAACCGAATCCCCCGCGCCGCAGCCCGCCACCGGCCTCTCGCTGACCGTCAAAGGCGGCATGGCGCAGCTGGAATGGGCTGCCCTGCTGAGGGGCCGGATAGTGGTGCGGGAAGTGCGCCTGGATGCGCCCGTGCTGCGCCTGGGCGCGGCCGCCCTTGCCCCCGGAGACGCCCGCAAAAACGACGGCGCGGCCCCGGATCCTGCGGCCGCGCAGAAGCCCCTTGCCCTGCCCGCCGCCCTGCCGGTGGAGCTGGACCGCCTGGTGCTGCGCCAGGGCAGCGTGCTCTGGACCGACGCCGCCGGACGCACGGCCCGCCTTGAGGATCTCAATGTTTCGCTGGAGCAGCTGCGCAGCGATGCGGAAGCCACCCTGCAATGCGATTTTGCCTTCAGCCTGCCGCAGGGCTTTGCCTTCGCCGCCGCGCCCGCAGCCGCCGCGCCCGACAAGGCCGCACGCCCCGGCCCTGACGGATCCGCCGCGCCCCTGACCGGCACCCTTGCCCTTTCGGCCAAGCTGCGCTACGCGCCGCCGGAGCTGCGCTTCCGGCAGACTTCCGTAACTGTGACGCCCCTGGGCGGCCACCTGCCGGAAAAGGCCGGGCCGCTGCAACTGGCCGCCGAAGGCGCGCTGCGGCTGGACCCGGCCCAGGGCCCGCAGCTGCGGCTGGACAAGGCCCGCCTGACCACGCCCCAGGCCCATGTGGAGGCGCGCGGCACGGCGGGGTTCGCGCCGCTTTCCGCGGCCGTCGATCTGGAATTTGAAGCCGCGCCGCGCCGGCTGGCTGCAATCTGGGGCCGCCCCCTCACGCCCGCCCCGGCGGGCGGCAAGGATGCGCTCGCGGGCGCAGCCCGCGTGGTTTACGCCGCCGACGCCCTGGACATTCCCCGGCTGACGGCGCGGCTGGACGCCGCGGCCCTCACAGGGGCGGCCCGGCTGCGCCTGCACGCGGACGGGCCGCTGGAGCTCAAGGCCGACCTGCACGCGGACGTGCTGGACCTCAACGCCCTGCCCCTGCCCGCCGCAACCGCGCCGGCCGCGCCCGCCCCTGCCGCCGAAGCGGCCGGGAACAACGCGGCTGCCGCGGCCCACGAACGCCGTGCGGCGGCGGACCGCGCCGCGCTGCCCGGCCTGGATCTGCACCTGGCGGCGGATCGCCTGCGCTACGACGGCCTGACGCTGCGCGCCGTGCGCCTGGCCCTCAAAGGGAGCGCCGGACGCTACGCCCTCACCGAGGCCGCCGCCGACCTGGAAACGGGCGGCGCAGTGCGGGCAACGGGCAACGTGGATCTGCCTGGCCGGCGCTGCGCCCTCAAAGGCACGGCCGCAGCGGTGCGCCTGGGGCCTTTGCTCCAGGCCCTGGGTCAGGGCAGCTCGGTGGACGGCCTGGCGGACCTGCGCGCGGACCTGCGGGGCGACTGCGCCTCGGCCGCAGCGCTGAGCAGCAGCCTCACGGGCGAGGGCCTGCTGGAAATCCGCCGCCTGCGCCCCGGCGGGGCCGCTTCCCAGCCCATTCCCGGCCTGGTCGGCAAACGGGCCCTGGTGCCCGAAACCTTTGACCTTGTGCGCGCGCCTTTTACCGTTAAGGAGGGCCTGCTCGTGGCCCGGCCCGTCACCGTTACGGCCAAAGATTTCAACGCCAAGGGCGAAGCCGCGCTGAGCCTGCCGCGTCAGCATCTGGACGCCGGAGCGGAAGTGCGTACCCTGGGCCTTGCCGTGCCTGTCGTGATCAAGGGGCCGCTGCAGCACCTGAGCTACGGGGTGGACCCCCGCTTTGCTCTGGACGTGGCCGGCAAACTCCCCGGCGTACTGCTGGATACGGGCGGCAAGGCGGGCGCGGCAGGCGGCGAGGCCGTCAAGGGCGCAGGCGGCCTGCTGCGGCAGTTACTGGGCAAATAGCCCTTTGTGTGAAGAAAGAATTTTTCTATTGGCTTGCCTTTTGCGTCGTATGGACTAAACATTTTGGGCGGCCTGACGTTAAGAATAGAGACCCCCCGCCTCGGCGGTCCGGCCGGAACATCGCCCCGGCGCGCGCCCCCCGCGCGGGATCCGAACAGCGGCCCCGCCCCTTCCCAGGAAGGGGCAATACCCCTGGCAAGCCCTGAGCCCACAGGCGGCAGTATGTATCTAGTTATTGGTCTGGTCATAGTCGCAATTTCGGTGTTTACCGGCTACACGCTCTCCCACGGCGAGTGGGCCGTGCTGTTTCAGCCCGCCGAATTCATCATTATCCTGGGCTGCGGCCTGGGGGCCTTCTTTGGTTCACAGACCAAGTACACCTTCAGCCTCATCGTCAAAAGCCTCAAACACCTGTTTGCCGACCCCGGCTCCAGCAAAGGGCGCTACCTGGAAACCCTGGCCCTGCTCTATGCCCTGTTTTCCAAAATGCACCGCGAAGGCGTCATCAGCATTGAAAGCGACGTGGAAAAGCCCGAATCCAGCCCCATTTTCAGCAAATATCCCAATATTTCCAAAGACAGCAAGGTCGTCAACTTTATCGGCGATACCCTGCGCGTTTACCTGACCACCGGCGACCCGGCCGATATTGACAGCCTCATGGACGTGGACATCAACACCATGCGCGAAGAAGGCATTCTGCCCGCCCACGCCGTGTCGCATATGGCCGAATCCATGCCCGGCATGGGCATTGTGGCCTGCGTACTGGGCGTAGTGCTGGCTATGGGCAAGATCAACGAACCGCCGGAGATCCTGGGCCACTACATCGCGGCCGCCCTGGTAGGCACCTTTTTCGGCATCCTGTGCTGCTACGGCCTGTTTGGCCCCATGGGCTCCAAGCTGGAAAACTATGTGGCCGAAGAACACTTTTACTACCATTCCGTCAAAGAAGCCGTGGCTGCGGCCATCCGGGGCTCCACGCCGCTCATCGCCGTGGAATACGGGCGCAGGGCCATCCCTTACCCCTTCCGCCCCGCCTTTGCGGAAATGGAAGAGCGGCTCAAAAGCAGCTAGCGCGGCCGACGCCTGCAGCGCACTGCCGTTGCGCGGTCGACGCCGTTGCGCCCTGGCCTGGCAATGGTCAGGCCCTGCGGGCCGGACAAGCCTGACCGCGGGCTCGTCCTGAGGCGCGGCGCGTTCAGGCGCATCCTGACGCGGCGCCGGCCCGCGCATCTTTTCCGTTTCTGGTTGACTGCAGGCTGCGCGCGGCGCAAGGGGGAAAACGTATGGGTGGCGGCGCATGGAAAGTGGCTTACGCCGACTTTGTCACGGCCATGATGGCCTTTTTTCTGCTGCTCTGGGTGCTCAGCATGGTGCCGCCGGACACCAAGGCGGGCCTTGCCGCCTACTTCAGCGGCGACCGCAATTTCGATTCCAGCTCCACCTCGCCCATTTCCAACAATCCCTTTATCCAGAATACGGATAAAATCGATACCCGCGACCTGAAAATCAGCGAAGTGGAAAAATCCCACTACGCCATCGCCCAAAAAATCAAGCAGATGCTCATGGCCGACGCCGTCCCCCAAAGCGCTTCGGGCATCAGCGCCGACGACGTGGGCGTGCAGCTCAGGGTCAATTCCGACGTGCTGTTCAAGCCCGGCAGCGTGGAACTCCTGCCCCAGGGCGACAAGGTGCTCCAGGGCGTACTCCAGCTCATGAACGAATACAACCTGTACCTGGTGGTGCGCGGCCACGCCGACGCCGCTGAAACCCGCCCCCCCTTCGCCTCGGCCTGGGAGCTTTCCGGCGCGCGCGCCGCCGCCATGGTCAACTACCTGGCCACCCACGGCATCAAGCCCACCCGCATGCGCGCCGTGAGCTACGGCGATACCCGCCCCCTGCGCCCCGGCCTGGACGAGCAAAGCCGCGCCGCCAACCGCCGGGTGGAATTTTTCTTCCACCGGCCTGAGGTCATGTCCTACAGCGTCGTGTATTAGGGGAACCGCGCATGCCTTCGGCCAGTCCCGCCTTGGGGCGCGTGCGCCTGCCCGACCACACCGGCGCGCCCATACACCTTTCGTCAAGCCCGCAAGCCTGGGAATGCCGGGGCCAGGGCCAGGCCGTGCTGCTGCTGGGCCTGGGCCCGGACCGCCCCCAGGACCTGCCCTTTGCCCGCGAGGCCTCTACAGTCTTCTGGCTGGAGGCGGCCGCCGTCAAACGCGCCCTGGAGGCCTGCGCTCCGGAGGCGGCCGCCGCGCGCCGCAGCCTGCCTCCCCACTGGCGGGAGGTTTCGCCCCGCGCCGCCGTGGCCCTGGCCCCGCGCTGCCGGTGCTGTTTTTATCTGCCCGGCCTGCGGCTGGCCCCCGACTTCTGGGGCCCCCTGCTGGGGCGCGTGGACGCCGCCCTGGTCGCGGCGACGGCAGAGCCTTTGCTGCTTCCGGCCTGGGCCGCCCGCCAAGCGGGCCTGGCCCCCGGCCCCGCCCGCGCCTTTTCGGACGCTCCCGATCAGGACGGCGAGGGCCTTGGGGCCGTCCTCCTGCCGGGCGCGGACAACCAGCTTCTGCATGCGGAGCTGCGCCAGGCCTGTGCGGCCTGCGGCTACGGGCCGGTGCTTACCCGTCTGCCCCGGCCCGATCCGGAACGGAACGCGCGGGGCACGCGCGCTGCGGACGCCTTTGCGGCGGCCTGGCGCGACCTGCTGCCCGCCCAGAAGCCCGCCATGCTGCTTTCCGTCAACCTGCGCGGGCTGGATCCTGAGGGCAGGGTTTTCCATCTTTGCCGGGCCCTGGGCATTCCGGTGGGCGTCTGGTTTGTGGACAACCCCTGGCATGTGCTCTCCGCCCTGCGCCTGCCCTGGTGGCGCGGGGCGCACCTCTTCGTCACCGACCCCGGCTTCATGCCGGATCTGCGCGCCCAGGGGGCGCAGAGCGTGAGCTATCTGCCCCTGGCCGCAGCCCCGCACATGTGGCGCGGCGCGGACGACGACCTGCCGGAGCTCACGGCCCCGCCGCTCTTTGTGGGGCGTTCGGCCTTCCCCGAAAAAGACCGCTTTTTTGCCGCCGCACGCCTGCCGCAGGCCGCCGGGGAAGAGGCCGCCGCACTTTTGCAGCAGAGCCGCGGCCCAACCGATGCGCCGCACTTTTTCTGGTGGCAGCGCAGCCTGGGGCTGCGCGCGCCCTGGCCCGGCAACGACGTGCGCCGCGCGGGCCTCGGCGCGGAGCGCTGCTCTCTGGCCAACCGGGCCCACTGGCTCAAGGCCGCCGGAGCCGAAGGGGGCGGTCTGCGCGTGGTGGGCGACGGCGGCTGGCGCGCCCTGCTGCCGGAAGCTGAAATCCTGCCGCCCGTGGACTACTACACACAGCTGTCCGGGCTCTACGCCGCGGCTGCGGCCGTGCTCAACGTCACCAGCCTGCTCCTGCCCCACAGCCTGAGCCAGCGGCATTTTGACGTCTGGGCCGCCGGCGGCCTGCTGCTCAGCGACGCTACCCAAGGACTGGATCTTTTCCCCCGCGAACTGACGGAACCCATTGCCCTGCGCGGGCCGGAAGACTTCCCCCGCCGCCTGGCGGAGCTGCGCGCCCGGCCGCAAGAGGCCCGCGATCTGCGCCTGGCCTGGCGGCGGCACCTGCGCGCCCGCCACAGCTATACGCAGCGCGTCCGGCGCATCGCCGAAGTCCTGGGCGCGCCCCTCCCCCCGCCGCAGCCCTAGGGCAGATTAACGTCGAGAATATGCATCCTCAAAGTTTACGGCACGCTCGTTTCAGCGCTTAACAGCGCCGCAAAGCTGCACTTGCGCCTTTGCGGCGGGCATCTGCCTGCGCGCCGTCTGGTCCTTGTGGCCCGCCGGGAAGTGCGTTAATTTCCGGCCATGCAAAGCGCCACCCCCACCCTGGCCCGCCGTTACGTCTTCAAGCTGCTGGCCAATGTCGCTTCCGTGCCCGTCTATCTGGCCATGGAGGCCATCCTGCCGCGCGCGCTGGGGCCGCGCATGTACGGCAACTACAGCTTTGCCACCAATCTCTTCCAGCAGCTTTCCGGCTTTCTGGATATGGGCACCTCCACCTGCTTCTACAACGCCCTTTCCCGGCGGCAGGAGGAATGCGGCCTCATCGCCTTTTATCTGCGGGTGGGTCTGCTGGTGCTGGGCGTCAGCGCCCTGGCCGCCCTTTGCCTGCAGATTCCGGCCGTGGGCGGCCTGCTCATGCCCGACGTGCCCCTCTGGCTGGCCCCACTGGCCGCCCTTTGGGCCTTCCTCACCTGGTGGGGGCGCGTGCTGCGCTCCATGAACGACGCCGTGGGGATCACGGTTTCCTCGGAGCTCGCCCGCACCGTGCTCTCCCTGCTGGCCGTGGGCCTGCTGGGCCTGCTGTTCTGGGCGGATCAGCTGAACATCTACAGCCTCTTTGCCCAGCAATACCTCATGCTGGGGGCCACGGCCCTGGCCTACTGGCTGGTGACCCGCGCCTATTGGCGCAGCCGGGATCAGGTTCTGCGCCTGACCCTGACCCCGGAGCAGACCCGCGCCTACGGGCGGGAATTTTTCGCCTACAGTCACCCCCTGTTCATCCAGGCCCTGCTCTCTTTTTTGCTGCTCTCGGCAGAGCGCTGGCTGCTGCAGTGGTTTGACGGCAGCGTGCAGCAAGGCTTTTTCGCCCTTTCCCAGAAAGTGAGCATGGCCTGCTTTCTCTTTGTCTCGGCCATGACGCCCCTGATCATGCGCGAGCTCTCCATAGCCTGGGGCCACGGCGACCGCGCGGCCATGGGCCGCCTGCTGGACCGCTTTGCCCCGCTGCTCTATGTGGTGGCCGCCTATTTTTCCTGCTTTACCCTGGCGGAAGGCGCGGCCCTGGTGCGCTTTTTCGGCGGGGCGGAGTTCGCCGCCGCCACCCTGCCCGTGCAGATCATGGCCCTTTACCCCCTGCACCAGGCCTACGGACAACTGGCGGGCTCCGTCTTCCACGCCACGGGCCGCACCCGCGTGCTGCGCAACATAGCCGCCCTGGAATGCGTCTACGGCTTCAGCACGGCCTGGTTCCTGCTGGCCCCGCCGGATCTCTGGGGCTGCAACCTGGGGGCTGTGGGCCTGGCCATAAAAACCGTGGCCGTACAGATCATCACGGTCAACCTCTATCTCTGGCTGGCATCGCGCTTCATCCCCCTGCACTTCTGGCGCAACCTGGCCCATCAGGTCTGGAGCTTGGCCGTGTTGCTGGCCCTGGCCTTCGCCTGCCGGGAGGGCACCCTGCACTTGGCCCCCGCCCTGGGCCTGGGCGGCGTGGATTCCATCCCCCGCTTCATCCTTTCCGGCGCGGTCTACACCCTTTGCCTGGGGCTGCTCTGCCTGGGGGTGCCCGCAGTGCTGGGCCTTACCCGGCAGGACGTGCGGGAATTGCGGGCACGCTTCCGCGCCCGGGGGCTGTAAGCCCTGATTTTGATGAGGATTGCGCCCGCGGCGCGGCAGAAAAACTCTTGGGAAGACCTCAGAGGCCGGCGTCGCCAACGGGCGTCATCCAGCCCGCGGCCAGCAGCTCGCGCGCCAGCGGGGCCAGCGGCAGCCCCACCACCGTGCTCCAGGAGCCTTCCACCCGCTCCGCCAAAAAAGCGCCCTGGCCCTGAATGGCGTAGGCCCCGGCCTTGTCGTCGGGTTCGCCCGTGCGCACATAGGCCCGCAGCACGGCTTCAGGCCAACGCCCGAAGCGCACCCGGCTTACGTCGCTGAACACCCGCGCCGCGCCGCGCGGCGGCGCAAGGCATACGGCGCTGACCACCGCGTGTTCCCGCCCGTTGAGACGCCGCAGCATCTCCAGGGCGTGGGCCCGGTCGCGGGGCTTGCCCAGGATTTCGTCCCCCAGGGCCACCACCGTATCCGCAGCCAGCACCAGACTGCAGGCGCGCTCCGCCGCAGCCAGCCCGGCGGCCACATCCGACGCTTTGGCCGTTGCGGCCCGTTGGGTATAGGCTTCAGGCGGCTCGCCGGGCCAGGGCCGGGGCTCTGCGCCCAAGGGGCGGGCCAGCGTGAAAGACAGGCCCCACTCTTCCAGAAACTGCCGCCGCCGGGGCGAAGCCGAAGCCAGCACCAGGCGGCAGCCGGGCCGCAACGCAAAAAGCGGCGCCAAGACGGGGGCGCTCATAGGGGGCAGCGCCGCCGTGGAGCGGACAAGGCGGAACGGCCAGCCATGCGGGGCTCAGGCCTGCGGCGCGTGGCGCAGCACTTCCGCGCCTTGCGTGTCCAGAACGCGGAAAACGCCGGCCTCATAGAGCCCGTAGCTGGGCGGGAAACCGCCCTTGGGCAGGGAAAGGGAGCCGGGGTTCCAGAAGTGCAGGCCCCCCAGAGTCTCGCCGCGCGGCACATGGGTATGCCCCCGCAGCAGCACCGTGCCGGGGGCAAAGCCGGGGCACGGGGGCCGCTCCGGCAGACGGTGCCCGTGGCTGGCAAAAATGCGCAGACCGTCCGCGTCGATCCAGGCGTTTTCCGCCACGGGAAAGGGCAGCAGGCCCAGGTCCACCTCGGCGTCGCAATTGCCGCGCACGGCCATGACCGGGCAGGGCAGGCCCGTCAGATCTGGCATGGCGCGCAGCACCTGGGGCGTGTCATAGCCCTGGGGCAGCGGGTTGCGCGGCCCGTGGTAGACCAGGTCGCCCAGCAGCACCAGCAGATCCGGCTGCAGCGCGCGGGCCCGCTCCAGCAAAAAACGCAGGCCGTGCAGGGAGCCGTGCAAATCGGAGGCAATGAGCAGCCGCATCAGCCGCGCTCCACGGCCTGTGGGTGCGCCGCGTCCCAGGCGGCGCGATCCTTGGCTTCTTCGTCCAGCATAATGGGGATCTCGTCCCGCACAGGATAGACCACCTTGCAGGCCGGGCAGGCAAAGCCCACCGTCTGTCCGCCCTCTTCCAGGGCCTTGAGGCCGCCCAGACAGCGGGGGCAGGCCAGAATACGCAGCAATTCTCCGGTTTCCAGGGGCATGGGTTCCTCCAGATGGCAAAAGGCAAGCATAGTCCCTTGCCGTCGGGAGTTCAAGACTTGCCCGCTTGCACCGCTGTGCGGTATACTGGTATCTTCGCAGTGCCCGGCAGCCCGGACGCGCCGAGCAAAACGCAACGGCAACGGAACCTTGAAGTCCAGAACGCCTTGCCGTCAGGACACCACCCCATGCGACGCATAGACCTCCACACCCACACCACCGCCTCAGACGGCACCGACGCCCCCGCCGAACTCATGCGCAACGCGGCCAAGGCCGGGCTGGCGGCCGTGGCCGTAACCGACCACGACACCCTTTCCGGCCTGGACGAAGCCGCCGCCGCAGGGCGGGAAACGGGCGTCATGCTGGTGCGCGGCTGCGAAATCTCCACGGGCACGGAGCTGGGCGAACTGCACATCCTGGGCCTCTGGCTGCCGCAAAAAACAGAACCGCTGCAGGAAAAGCTGACCTGGCTGCGCAGCAAGCGGGACGAGCGCAACGCAGGCATTGTGGCCAAACTCCAGGCCCTGGGGCTGGAGGTTGACATGGACGAGGTGCGGGCCGAAGCCAGGGGCGAAAGCGTGGGCCGCCCGCACATCGCCGCCGTGCTGGTGCGCAAAGGCTATGTGCGCGACCCGGGCGAGGCCTTCCGTGCTTACCTGGGCTGCAAGGGCAAGGCCTATCTGCCCAAAACCGTGCTGGAACCCGAAGACGGCGTGGGCCTTCTCTCCCGCGTGGGGGCCACCGTAAGTCTGGCCCATCCCCTGCTCTGGAAAGCCCCGGAAGGCTGGCTGGGGAAAATGCTCGGCCGCCTCAAAGACTGCGGCCTGGACGCCATAGAGGCCTACCACAGCGAACATTCCCAGGAGGACGTGCGCACCTGCCTCGCCCTGGCCAAACGCTTCAACCTCGGCGTCAGCGGCGGCTCCGACTACCACGGGGCCAACAAACCCGCCATCAGCCTGGGCAAGGGCTACGGCGGCCTGTTTGTGGGCTGGAACGTCCTCCAGGATCTGCTGGCCCGCCGCCGCGCCGCCGGGCTCCCCTGCCCGCAGGAAGCCGCGTAGCGCTGCGCGCGGCATGTGCTTTTCAGGCGGGGGAAGCGCGCAGGCCGTACCCTGGGCAGGCGCTTTTTCATAATCAATTGTCGTGTGCTGCGGCAGCCGTTCCCTGGGCGTTGTGGGCGGCCCCTTACAGGGTCACCCGGCTCACCACCCCATGCACGGCGTGGGTGGGCAGCTTGTAGAACTGCACAAAGGAAGGCGCCAGGCGCTTGATCAGGGCGTAAGCCCTGGCCAGGGGCCGATTGGTGATGATGTCCTCCACCCCGTAGAAAATGGCCCTGGGCCGGATGCCCGCCGCCGCCAGGATGGCGGCGATATCCACTACCTCCATATAGCCCGCGCTGACCTCAAAGACGCTCAGCCCCGGCGCAGGGCCTGCCGTAAGCCGCCACTCCAGCCCCAGGGGCTCAAAAGTGCGCGTCACGCTCAGCATAATGCTGCGCTCGTACATAATGCCGTTCATGAAGATGGTCTTCACAATATAGGGCGAGATGGCCTCCAGGCTGCGCAAAAAGAAAATAGCCGTGCCCCGGATGGGGCGGTTTTTGCGCCGCAGGGCCGTAAAGGCGGCCAGGAAGACCCCTTGCCGCATGGGGCGCATGCGCGCGTACACGGCCCGTTGCCCCCAGGTGTAGACCAGAATGAGCGAGAGCGGAGCCGCGGCAAGCACCACGGACCAGTAGCCCCCGTGCGGCAGCTTGTAAAAGTTGGCCAGCAGATAGACAACATCCAGCGCGCAGATGCCCAGGGCCAGGGCGCAGCGGCCCGGCTGCCTGCGCAGGCGGAAAATCCAGACCATGAACACGGCCGTGATGGTCATGCTGCCCGTGACGGCCAGGCCGTAAGCGGCAGCCAGCCGGTGCGACTCCCCAAAGCCGCAGATGACCAGAACCACAGCCAGGCAGAGCGCCCAGTTCACCGTGTTGATGTAGATCTGGGAATGCATCTCCGGCGAGGTGTAGTCCACCTTGAACAGGGGCATGATGTGGGTGGCCATGCTCTGGTACATGATGGAAAAAAGCCCGCTGATGAGCGACTGGGAGGCAATGACCGTGGCCAGCAGGCAGAGCGCCAGAAAGGGAATGTAGAGCAGGGGCGTCTGGCTGTGGATCAGGGCAAAGAGCACGTTGTCCGTCTGCGGATTGCGGATGAGAAAGGCGGTCTGGCCCATATAATTCAGCACCAGCGCGCAGAAGACCACTCCCCAGGCCGCCAGAATGGGCCGCCGGCCCATGTGCCCCATATCCGCATACAGGGCCTCGCCGCCCGTGGCGCAGAGGATGACCTCCGAAAGGACAAAAAAGCCCGTGAGCCCGTTGTGCAGGATAAAGTCCAGCCCGTACCAGGGGTTCAGGGCCTTGAGCACCTGCGGGGCCTGCGTCAGGGCCGCCAGGCCGGAGACGGCCAGCACCGCAAACCACAGGGCCATGACCGGCCCGAACACCGCCGCCAGCGCGCCGCTGCCCCGCCGCTGTAAAGAGAACAGCGCCACGGCCACGGCCACGGCCAGGCCCGCCAGCACGGCCCTGGGTGCAGCCGCCAGCCCGGGGATGAGCGTAAGCCCCTCCACGGCCGAAAGAATGCTGATGGCCGGGGTGATGACGCCGTCGCCCATAAGCAGAGAAATGCCCACATAGGCCAGCAGCGTGGCCGCGCGCGCGGAGCGGCCCGAACGCAGCAGGGGCCGCAGCAGCGAGAGCAGCACAATGGTGCCGCCTTCGCCCCCCTTGCTCAGGCTCATGGCCAGCCAGGCGTACTCCACGGTGACGAGCAGGAGCAGTGTCCAGACAATCAGGGAAAGGATGCCCAAAAAATGGGCCTCAGTGCGCCCGGTAAGCATAAAGACCACGGCCAGCGTGTAGATGGGGCTGGTGCCGATGTCGCCGAACACCAGGCCCATGGATTTGATCACGTTGGCCGGGGTGATCCTGGGTTGTTCCATAGCGTCTCCTTGACGCAGCCGCCGCAACCACGCCCGGCGGGGGCGTCAGTGTGGCACCATAGGGCAGGCCCGCCCGGCTGGCAAGCCGTCCGCCGTGCGGCGGTCCACAAGCCTTGCGGGGCCCTGCGCAACGGGGTAGGCAAAATCGTTTTATTGGTATATGGTAACAAAAAACTTTGTTCCTTTTGCACGGGAGGCCCCATGCCCGCACCCAATGCCCCCCAACCCCCACCGGCCCCGCCCGACCGCACGCCAACGTCCCCCCGCGTCCCGCAGCGGGCCGCCCGCAGCCAGGGAGAAAACGCCGCCATTTTTGCCAACGCCGTCCGCCTGGCGAGCATGATGGTCCGCACCCTGGGCCCCTTCTGCGAGGTGGCCGTACACGACTTCAGCGATATGGACCACTCCCTTATCCACATTGAGGGTTCCCTCACAGGGCGGCGCGTGGGCGCGCCCGTCGCCGGCCTCCTGACCAAAGCCCTGCGCCGGAGCGGCCACGAGGTGGAAGACGCCATTGCTTTTTCCTCCACCACGCCTGCGGGCCTGACGCTCAAATCCTCCGTCTGCTTTCTGCGCAACCGGCGGGGCGAAGTGGTGGGCGCTGTCTGCCTGCACTTCGACCTTACGGACCTGGAACGCTTTCAGGGCGTGCTGCACGGCCTGCTGCGCTTTGAAAACGCTTCGGACAAAGAGCCGACCAACCTCTTCCCCGCCTGCACCAGCGATGCCAGCTATTCCATCATTGAGACGGCCATCCGCAAGGCCGGCAAACACCCCGCCGCCATGAACCGGCAGGAGAAAAAACAGTTTGTGCGGATGATGGACGAAGAAGGCGCATTCCAGATCAAAGGCATGGTGCAGCACCTGGCAAAAGCCATGCGCATTTCCATCTATACCGTCTACAACTATATGCGGCAGATCAAGGAAGAAGGGCAACGCCAGGAGCAGCCCGAAACGACGGAATAAAACCGCCGTCGTGCAGTCCGGCGTTCGGGGCAGGGGCAACGAAGGCCGGGGGAAACGGGGCCGCGCTGTCGGCTTTGCCGACGAACGCCGCCGCGCGGTGGGGATCAGGCCGTCCGCAGCCAGCGGGCGCAAAGCCCGGCCAGCAGGTCGTCTCCCGCCTCAATGGCCCGGCGGCGCGCCTGGCGCAGCCGCGCGCGCTCCACTTCCGTCAGGGCGTGGGCCTGAGGCAGGCTGGCCACTATCTCCATCACTTCGCGCAGACATTGGGGATCGCCCAGCGCGCGCGCCAGGCGCAACAGCAGGGCCCCCACTTCCGGGTGCGGGAAAAACCGGCCGCAGCGCAGGGCCGCGGCAAAAGCCTCCTCCGCCCGGCCCAAATCCGCCAGGCGGCGCGCCAGCCGCAGCCAGCCCTCGCGCCACAGGGGCTCTTTCTCCAGCAGGCGGACGCAGGCCTCCGGGCTCATGCCCGCCTCCCGCCATGCGCGGGCGCAGGCCTCCTGCCGCTCCGGCTCCGGCTCCAGCCAGAGGGCCAGCCCAGGCCCGAGGCAAAGCCGGTAACCGTCCAGGGCGGCCAGAAGGTGCCAGTCCGGCCGCAAGGCCGCGCCGCAGCGGCGGGCAAAGAGCTCCCCGTTAGCCTGGTCGTGGTCAAAGCGCCCCGGCGTGCGGCTGGTGTGGTGCAGCACAACGCTTTGGGCCGCCACCCGCAGTTTGCGGCCCCGCGCCCGCAGGGCGCAGCAGAGGTCCAGATCTTCAAAGCCGTTGCGATAACCCGTAAAAAAACCGCCGCAATCCTGAAAATCCGCCGCGCGCAGCAAAAGAGCCGCGCCCGTGAGGGCCTGCAGCGGATGCGGCCGCGCCACGGCCGGGTGCCCGGCGGGAAAATGCTCGTACAGATGCCCCACCGTGTGGAACGGCGTGATAAAAATGCCGCAGTGCTGCACCGTGCGGTCGGGGTAGAGCAGCAGCGGCCCCACGGCCCCCACGCGGGGCGATTCCAGGGCCGCGCGCAGGGGCGGCAGCCAGCCGGGGGTTACCGTGGCGTCGTTGTTCAAAAAAAACAGCAGCGGCCCTGCTGCGGCCGCAGCCCCGGCGTTGCACCCCCTGGCGAAGCCCTGATTTTCCGCCAGCCGCACAGGCCGGAAGGCCGCACCAAAGAGGGCCCGGCCCAGGGGTTCCAGCTCCGTTGCCGTGGCGTCGGTGGAGCCGTTGTCCACCACCACCGCTTCCAGATTTTCCCCTTGGGAATGAGCGGCCAGGGAACGCAGGCAGGCGGCGGTCAGCTCCCACAGATTCCAGGCCGGAATAATAACGGAAACGCGCGGCGCGTCAGGCATGGGCTTTCTCCTTGCCGCCCGCGCCGGGTTCTTCACCTTGCGCGCCGCCGCGGGCAAAGGCGCGGGCCGCATCCGCGAAGTTGGCCGCCCAGCAGGGCACAGCCGGGGCAAAAATATGCGTGTAGGACGCCCAGACCCTGTCCCGCGTCAGGCCGTCCAGCCCCGGACCGCCGGCCTGCGCCCGGCCCATGCCCACGCCCTTATTCAGCCGCAGGGCAAAGGCCGGCGGCGCGCCCTGCCAGCGGCAGCGGGAATAGTGGAACTCGTGCCCGCGCAGGGCCAGACCCACGGGGAAAAACGGATTGGCCGCCGTCACCTCGCCGCACACATAGCCAAGGCCCTGGGGCCGGGGCAAAAACTGCGCACGCACGGCAAAGACCCCGGCCAGAGGCCAGAGCCGGTCTTCCCGCTCAATACCCTGCGAAAGCAACATAAAGCCGCCGCACTCGGCATAGATGGGCAGGCCCGCGTCCGCCAGGCGGCGCAGATCCGCCAGGTGGGGCGAGCGGCTGAGCTCCGGCGCGCAGTCCTCAGGAAAGCCGCCCCCCAGGTACAGGCCGTCCAGCGCGGGCCAGGGGGCCGCGTCCAGCGCGGAAAGGCGGATAAGCCGCGCCCCGGCCCGTTCCAGAGCTTCCAGATTCTCCCGGTAATAAAACCACAGGGCCGCGTCCCGCACATAGCCGATGCGCGGGGCCGCCCCTTCGGCCTGGCCGAAGGCAGCGGCGCGCGCAGCTCCAGGGCGGGACGCCGCAGGGACGCCGGGCGGAACGGGGCGAAACTGCGCCGCCGTCGCGGCTGGCGCGGCAGCAGCGGAAGCGGCATCCGAGGCGAGGGGGGCGGGGCCCCCCCCTTGGGCAGGCGCGGCGGCTGGACCAGGGACGGCGGCTGAAGCGGGATCGGCTTCTTCTGCGCTGGGGTCAGCGTCAGCGGTGGAACCGACAGCAGGGATAGCCGTTGCCGTGGGGGGCCAGAAGGCCGCCGCCGCAAGGGGCGGCGCACTGCGGGCTATATCCAGCACGGCAGGCAGATCCAGATGCTCCCGCGCCAGGGCCGCCAGGCGCTCCAGGGCGGCTTCGGCCTGCGGCCCCAGGGCGTCGCCGTGGGCGGCCAGGCCCATGTGCCGTTCGGGCAGGGGGTTGGCCGCCAGGCGGGGCAGCGCCCCCAGCACGGGCAGGTCCGTATAGGTTTCCAGGGCGCTGCGCAGCAGGTTTTCGTGCCGGGCGGAGCCCACCCGGTTGAGCACCACGCCGGCCAAAGGCACCCCCGGTTCAAAAGCCAGAACCCCGCGCACCACGGCCGCCGCCGTGCGGGTCATCTTGGTGCAGTCCAGGCTGAGCAGCACGGGGCAGGCCAGCTCCCGCGCCAGGGCCGCCGTGGAGCAGGAGCCCGCCACGTCCAGACCGTCAAAAAGGCCGCGGTTGCCCTCCACCAGCCCCAGCACAGGGGCCGCCGGCCGGGGCGCTGCGGTCGGCTCCGCGTCCCCGGCCGCCCACAGGGTGTGGACGAACAGGGCGCGCAGCCGCTCCGGCGACAGAAAGTAGGGATCCAGATTGGTGCAGGGCCGCCCGGCAGCCAGGGAGAGCCAGGCGGCGTCGATATAGTCCGGCCCTTTTTTGAAGGGCTGAACCGCAAGCCCCTGCCGCCGCAAAGCCCCGGCCAGGCCAAGGGCCAGCAGGGTTTTACCGCCGCCGCCGGCCAGGGCGGCGACGCAGAGCCGGGGCAGGCTGCAGGGAGCGGACGCGCCCATGGCCCTAGTGCTTGAAGGAGCGCTGGCCCGTGAAGACCATGGCCACCTGAGGCCGGGCCTCATTGCAGGCCATGACGACCTCGGCGTCGCGCAGGGAGCCGCCGGGCTGGGCAATGGCCCGCACGCCCTGAGCCACGGCCGCGTCCACCCCGTCGCGGAAGGGGAAGAAGCCGTCCGACACCAGCACGGAGCCCGTCAGCCCGCCGCGGGCCTCTTCGGTGCGGCGTTCAATGTCCTCCAAGGCGCGGGCCGCGTCCGCAGCAACGGCGGCCTTTTGCTTGAGCTCGTAAAGGGACAGGCCCTGTTCGCGAAAGGCCAGCATGTCCGCATACTTGGTACGCGCTTTGTGGGCCGCCAGTTCCACGCAGCCCACCCGGTCCTGCTCGCCGGTGCCGATGGCCAGGGTGGCCCCGTCGCGGGCGAAAATGACGGAATTGGAGGTCACGCCCGCTTCCACGGCCCAGGCAAAGCGCAGATCGTCCAGCTCCGCCTTGTCGGGCGCGCGGGCGGTAACGGTCAGCCCGTCCCTGGTGGAGGCCGTGGCAGGCAAAAAGTCCGCGTCCGTGAGGATGCGGTTCACAAAAGACTTCTGGACGATGATGCCGCCGTCGGCCAGGCTCTTGATGTCCAGGAAGGCCGAGCGGGTCAGCTCCTCCAGCCGTCCCAGGCCGGGCAGCTCCATGATGCGCAGGTTTTTGCGGCCCTTGAGAATCTCCACCACGCCCTCTTCAAAAGCCGGGGCGGCCACCACTTCAAAATAATTGGCGGCCACCATGGCGGCGGCCTCGCGGGTAAAGGGGCGGTTCACCACCACGGCCCCGCCGAAGGCGGCGATGCGGTCGCACCAGAAGGCTTTGTCCAGGGCGGCGGCCACGCCCTCGCGGCTCCAGGCCGCGCCGCAGGGATTGTTGTGCTTGAGGATCAGGGCGGCGGGGCGGTCCGTAAGGTACTGCAGAATATTGGCCCCGTTGTCCACGTCCGTGAGGTTGGTCTTGCCCGGATGCTTGCCGGCCTGGATCATCTGCCCCTCGGTCAGGGCAGAAACAATGCCGTTGCCCGGCCCGCGCCAGCTGAGCCCCCCGCAGGTCAGGGAGCCCTCCGCCAGGGCGTAGAGCGCGGCGGGCTGGTCCGGATTTTCGCCGTAGCGCAGGCCTTTTTCCTCATTGTCGAGCGTCCAGGTGCGCTTGTGGTAGACGAGTTTTTCGTCCCCCAGCAGGATGGTCAGGGTATCGGGAAAAGCGTCCTTGTGGACGGTGCTGTACATGGATTTGAGGTCCGCCATAAGTGCCTCCGGAATTGGCTGGTAAGAAAAACCGGGCATACCATAAACCGGGCCGGACGGCCAGCCCCACAGGCCAGCCGCCCCGGGCGCGAAGGGCGACGGCCCCGCGTTGACGCGGCGGCCCCGGCGACATACACTGCAAGGCCCTACAGGAGGAACCATGGAAAAGCTGCTGGCCCGGCTTGCCCGGCAACTGGACGCCATCGACGAGGCTTCACTCATGTCGCTCTGGAGCAAATACGCCACCCTGACCAGCCGCTTTGAACCCACCAAGCGCTGGGAAGAAGCCGCGCTGATCTTCTCGCTCATCCAGGCCAAGCGCTGGAAAAATCAGCTTTTCAACTACTATTGGGCCCGCCAGAGCCAGGCCCCGGAAGCGCCCTTGCCCGGCGCAGCCCCCCTGCTGCCCGATTTTGACCTTCAGGAGCCCCCGGCCCCGACCCCCAGCCACTGCCGCGTGCTGACCTTCCGCCCTTCCCGCCAGGACGAGGACCAGGAGGACGACGCAGACTCCGATCCGCTGCCGCCGGATCCCGATCCCCGCACCCCGCCGCTGTAGCCCGCGCTGAAGGCCCCGCCGCAGCGACGGCGCCGGGCGCCGACGCCCTGCGCAAATCTTTGCGCCGCGCAGGCATTTGACTTGCCGACACATCCGGGATAGGTATCCTCAAAGGCTTTGCGTCCCGTTTTCGGGCCGTCGCGCCACCCCGGACGTGGACGCGGTTTTTTACCATCCGCCGCCCTTTTTGCGCGGCCTTTCAGGCAGGGAGAACCATGGCGAATACGGTCATCATCGGCGCCCAGTGGGGCGACGAGGGCAAGGGCAAAATTGTGGACATGCTGAGCGCCCAAAGTCGCGCCATCGTGCGCTTCCAGGGCGGCAACAACGCTGGCCACACCATCAAAGTGGGGGGGGAGGAAACCATCCTCCACCTCATCCCTTCCGGCATTCTGCACACGGACAAAATCTGCCTCATCGGCAACGGCGTTGTGCTGGACCCCCATGTTTTCCTTGAAGAAGTGGACCACCTTGCCGCCCGCGGCGTGGACGTGAGCCCCGCGCGCCTCGGCATCAGCAAAAAAACCCACCTCATCCTGCCCTACCACAAAAGCCTGGATCAGGCCCGCGAAGTCCGCCGCGCCGGCCACAAAATCGGCACCACGGGCCGGGGCATCGGCCCCTGTTATGAAGACAAAGCCGCCCGCGTGGGCCTGCGCGCGGGCGACCTTGCCGCGCCCGACCTGGTGCGCGCCAAGGTGGCCCACGCCCTGCAGGAAAAAAACGTCCTGCTGCGCGAGCTTTACAAATTTGAGCCGCTCAATCCCGACGCCGTGGCCGAAGGCCTGCTGGCCCTGGCCCCGCGTCTTATCCCCTACCTCACGGATGTGGAGGCCCGCCTCCAGGAAGTGCAGCGCCAGGGCGGCGACATCCTGTTTGAAGGCGCGCAGGGCACCCATCTGGATATTGACCACGGCACCTACCCCTTTGTGACCTCTTCCAACACCGTGGCCGGCAACGCCGCCGCGGGCGCGGGCACGGCCCCCTCGGCCCTGACGCGCGTGGTGGGCATCGTCAAGGCCTACACCACCAGGGTGGGTTCCGGCCCCTTCCCCACCGAGCTGCTGGACGATACGGGCAGCTACCTGCGCACCCAGGGGCACGAATTCGGCGCCACCACGGGCCGCCCGCGCCGCTGCGGCTGGCTGGATGCGGTGGTCCTGCGCGAAAGCGTGCGCCTCAACGGCCTGACGGACATCGCCTTGACCAAACTGGACGTGCTGCAGAACCTGCCCGCGCTCCAGATCTGCGTGGCTTACGAATACGAAGGCCGCCGCCTGGACTATCCGCCGCAGGAAGAAGGCGCTCTTGCGCGGGTGACGCCCGTTTATGAAGAAATGCCGGGCTTTGAGGAAGACATCGCCGCCTGTGCCGCCTTTGACGAGCTGCCCCCTCCGGTGCGGGCCTATGTGGAGCGCATCGAAGCCCTCACGGGCGTGCGGGTGAGCCTGATCTCCGTGGGCGCGGACCGGCGGCAGACCATCGTGCGCTGAGCGCGGGCCTGGGTCGGTATGGATGCGCTCCTGCCCGCGGTGGCCTCCCCGGCCTTTGACGCCTTCAAGGGCATGCTGCGCCGTCTGGCCGCCGCCCCGCCGCAGGTGCTGCTGCTGGAGGGCGGCAGCGCGGCCCAGCGCCGGGAAATGGCGCTCTATTGGGCCATGTGCTGCAACTGCCCCCAGGCCCTGACCGCAGGCGCGCCCTGCCTGACCTGCCCCACATGCCGCCAGCTGGCCGACGGCGAACACCTGGACCTGGCCGCCTACGACGGCGGCATCAGCAATCGGGAAGACGCGGAAAACCCCGGCCAGGTGCGCGCCTTCACCATGGAAAACGTCCGCCTGCTGCGCCGACGTCTGCGCGACGCCCCCCACGGCCCGGGCCGGCGGGTCGTCCTGCTCATGGGCCTGGGACAAACCAGGGACGAGGCCGCCAACGCCCTGCTCAAGGCCCTGGAAGAGCCCCTGGAAACCACGGTCTTCGTCCTTCTGGCCCCCCAGCGGGAACAACTGCTGCCCACTCTGGTTTCCCGCGCGTTCTGCCTTACGCTTCCCTGGCAGCCGGATACGGCAACCGAAGCCGCCCTGGCCCCCTGGGAAGCCGCCCTGGCCGTCTTTCTGGAAACCGGGCAGGGCTTTCTGGAGCGCGCCGCGGCCAAAGGCGCGCTGGACGCGGCAGGCGCGGACGCCCTGCTTCTGGCCTGCCAGAAAGCCATGGGCCGCATCCTGGCGGCGCGCCCCGGGCCGGAGCGCCCGCTGGACGCGGCCTTCGCGCCGCTGGACGCAGCCGCCCGCGCCGCAGCCTGCCGCTGGTTTGCCGAAGCGCAGGAGGCCCTGCGCTACGGGGTTGCCCCCGCGCGCGTTCTGGAGGCCCTGGCCGCCCGCCTTTTTGTGCTGCGGCGGCAAGGCCGCGCAGCCTGAACGGCACAGTTTTTGGACCCGTGCCCTGCACGCGGCCGTCCCTCCGCACGGGGCCGCACGCCGCAGGGCGGGCAGGCGAACCGATTTTCGCCGCCCGGACGGCGTCTTTGCGCACCGCAACGTCTACCGCCACGAAGGCCGCCTATGCACCGGCACTGCTTGCTTCTGCTCCTCGCCGTCCTGGTCTTGCTGGCCGAGCCCTTGCCCGTCGCGGCTCAGGAAGCGCGCGTGGTGCGGGTCGGCGTTTTTCCCCTGCCCGGCTTCAACCACATTGGAGAGGGCACGGTCTCCGGCTACAACATGGACTACCTGGAGCAGGTGGCCCTGTCCGCCGGCTGGATCCTCACGCCCGTCGTCCTGGACAACTGGACCGACGCTCTGCGGGCCCTGGATCAAGGGCGCATCGACTTGCTAGGCCCCGCCCTGCACACCCCGGACCGGGAAAAGCGCTACCTCTTCTGCCGCTACCCCAGCGGCACCGCCTTCACGGCCCTGGTCACCCTGCGCGACAAGACGGCGCTTACTTACGAAGACTTCGCCGCCTTTGAAAACCTGCGCATCGGCACGGCGCAATCCCCCTTCTGGCAGCAGAACTTTGCAGCCTATGCCCGACGCAAGGCCTTCACCCCCCCGCCCCTGCTGATTTTCAACGATATGGCCGACGCCCGCATCGCCATGCGCGCCGGCAAGGTGGACGCCATCCTGGGCAACGCCTTCAACCTGCTGGACGACGAAAAGCTGCTGGCAAAATACGATCCCGCGCCTTTCTACTACATCACCACCAGGCAGAACCAGGGCCTCATGGCCGAGCTGAACCAGGCCGTGGCCCAGCTCAAACTGGAACGGCCCAACCTGGAAAACCGCCTGGCCCGCACCTACCTGGCCCGCAGCTACCAGACGCCCCTGAACCGGGAAGAGCTGGACTGCATTGCCACCATGCCCCCCCTGCGCGTAGGCTACAACCCTGACCGCAAGCCCCTGTCCTGGCGCGACCCCGCCACGGGCGAAGCCCGCGGCATCCTGCCGGATATCGTGCGCCTGGCAGGCCGCCGCAGCGGCCTGCGCTTTACTTTTGTGCCCCTTACGGACAAAAAAAAAGAACTTGAAGAATACTTCGCCGCCGACGCCATGGATCTGGCCGCGGGCCTTATGTACCAGAATCCGCTCGGCCAGCTTACGACGCAGCGCCTTTCCGCCCCATTGCTGCGCAGCAGCCTGCACCTCTATGTGCGCCGGGGCAAGGCCCTTACCCCGGACAAAAAATTTACCCTGGCCCTGCTGGAAGGCTGGCGCGGCGGCGGCCGTTATGTGCGCGCCGCCTTCCCCAAAGCCGAAATACGGCAGTACCCCACTGCCGAAGACTGCCTGGACGCTGTGGTCTACGGCAAAGCCGACGCCCTGCTCTACACGTCCCTGGAAGTCACCTGCCTGCTCACCAAGCCGCGTTACAAGGACATCACCTTTCTCACGGAATACCAGGATCACGAAGACGACCGCCTGGCCCTGAGCCCGGCCATGCCGCCGCTGCTGCTCTCCATCCTCAATAAAACCCTGGCCGACCTGGACGAGCGCGAAAAAAGCCAGATCATCTCCGACAACGTCTCCTCCATTGTCGCGCCCTTGTCTCTGGCGGATATGCTCTACGAGCACCGCGCCGCCCTGCTGCTGACGGTGGAGCTGGTGCTTTTTCTGACGGCCTTTGCCGCCTACGCCATGTACCTGCGGCGGCGTTCGCGCCGGGCCGCGCAGGAAAGCGAACGCCGCCTGACCACCCTGGCGGCCAACATCAACGGCGGCGTCCTCAGCCTGCTGGCGGACCCCCCGCTGCACATCGCCCAGGCCAACATGGGCTTCTGGCGGCTTTTGGGCTACGACGCGCGCCCCAAGGAAGACGCCCTCACCGCCTGGCTGCACGCCGAGGACGCGGACAAGCTGCGCGCGGCCATGCACAACAAAGCCGCAACTCTGAGCCTGGAGCTGCGCCTGCACCACAGCGACCAGACCTGGCTGCCCGTCCTGCTGCGCGGCACGCCCGCCCACGAGGACGACGGCCCGTTCCCCGTCTTCCACTGCGTGGTGGTGGACATCACCGAACAGAAAAACATGCAGGAGGAACTGGAGCAGGAAAAGGAACGCTACCGCATCCTGGTGGAACAATCTCAGGACATTATCTTTGACGTGGATACGGAAAAACGTCAGTTCCAGTGCTCCCCCAACTTCTTCGCCAAATTCGGCCGGGAAGCCACGCCGCTGTTCAACGGCGGCGGCCGGCCCCGCAACGGCCAGGTGGTCCACCCCGAGGACAGGCCAGCCCTGCTGGAGCTGCGCCGACGGGTCTACGCCGGAGAACACACCGTCTTCAGCGTCGTGCGCATCCCCACAGCGGAAGGGCGCTACATCTGGTGTCGCATCCAGGTCACCCGCATCAGCAAGGAAGGCGCGCCCCTGCGCATGATCGGCAAGATAGTGGACATCGACGAAGAAGTCCGCCGCCGGGCGGAGCTGGAGCGCCGCTCCCAGCGCGACAGCCTCACCGATCTCTACAACAAAACCGCTTTCAGAGAACAGGTGCGCGCCTGCATGCCCGCACGCCCTGAGGGCGACCGCACGGACGCCCTCATGTTCCTGGATCTGGACAACTTCAAGGAACTCAACGATACCCTGGGGCATGTGGTGGGCGATATGGCCCTGGTGGACACGGCCGAAGCCCTCCGCCGCACTTTCCGCACCGTGGACGTCATGGGCCGCTTTGGCGGGGACGAATTCTGCATTTTTCTGCAGGGCATCACCAGGGAGGTGCTGCAGGCCAGGGCCGAAGCCGTACTGGCCGCCCTGCGCCTCTCCTACACCCGCGAGGGCCAGAAGGTGGACATTACCGCCAGCATCGGCGTCTACCTCTTCACCGGCGACGAAAGCAGCTACGAGGAAGCCCTGCAACGGGCGGACGCCGCCCTCTACTACGCCAAGGAAGCCGGGAAAAACCGCTACACCTTCTTTGACGACGTGGCGGACTTTGAAAACCTCACCTCCGGCTTCCACGCCTTTTTCCCGGACACGCCCGCCGAAAGCGCCCCCACGCCCGCGCAGGAGGCCCCGGCCGCCGCGCCCCCACTGCAGAAAACAGCTCCGCGCCGCCGCGCTCCCGTTGAGCCCGCCGCAGCGCCGTCGGATGCCGCTCCGGCCGCCGCGCCCGGCCCGGACGACGCCAAGGCCCCCGCCGCCCCCGAAGAACCCGCAGCGCGCCCAACGCCCCCCGCCGAGCAGGAGCCCTGATCCGCATGTCCCCCCGCTATTCTTCCGTCCCCTCCGTCCCTGTCCGGGCCGCAGCCCTGCCCCAGGTGGCCCTCCTGGCCACGGGTGGCACCATCGCCGGCGTGGCCGCCTCTCCTCTGGAGCAGATCGACTACGCCGCCGGCGTTCTGGGCGTGGAGCGCATGCTGGAAAGCCTGCCCGGCATCGAAGGCGTGGCGCGCATCCTCCGCCGCCAGTGCGCCAACCTGCCCAGCGAAAACTGCACCCCCACGCACTGGGCCCTGCTGGCCAGGGGCTGCGCAGAAGCCCTGGCAGACCCGGAAACCTGCGGCGTCGTGCTCACCCACGGCACGGACACCCTGGAAGAATCCGCCTTTTACCTTTACCTGACCCTGCCGCCCGCCAAGCCTGTGGTCCTCACCGGGGCCATGCGCCCGGCCACCTCCCTCAGCGCCGACGGCCCCATCAACATCCGCGACGCCGTGGCCGTGGCCGCCAGCCCCGCAGCCCGGAACCGGGGCGCACTGCTGGTTATGAACGGCCGCATCCTCTCCGCCCGCACCGCCGTCAAGGTGGCCACCGTGGACGTGGAGGCCTTTGCCGCCCCGGAATCCGGCGGCCTGGGCAGAACCGTCAACGGCCAGCCCCTGTTCTTCGCCGACAGCGGCGGGGCCGCCCCTCTGGCCGGGGCCTACGCCGCCCTGGCCGGAGAGCCCGCCCTGCCGCGCGTGGACGTGCTCTACGCCTGCGCCGGCATGGCCGCGGATCTCGCCCGCTACAGCGCGGAACACGCCCAGGGCCTGGTCCTGGCCGGCATGGGCAACGGCTCCATGCCCGCAGAGGTGCGCGACCTCCTGCGCCAGGCCGCCGCGCGCGGTCTGGTCGTGGTCCGCGCCAGCCGCACCGGCGCGGGCCCCGTCACCCCCCTGCCGGACTACGCGCCCTTCATCCCCGCCGGCATGCTCTCCCCGGCCAAAGCCCGCGTCCTGCTCATGCTCTCCCTGGCCGCCGCGGCCACCCTGCCCCCAGACCAGCGCCAGGCCGCCGCAGCCGCCGCCTTTGCCCAGGGCGGCAGGCTGTAGCCAGGGCAGGCGCAACGCCAGTGCAATAATTTGTGGCGGCATAACTCCCGCCATGAAGCTCGCACAGGTTTCTTAGGCTCTACTTGTAAGTGCTCATAAAAATAGGATGATTACCAAAGCCCCTGCCCCGGTCTTTGGTGTAGACCCCCTTACCGCTTCAGCGGCCCGCATGAGATTCGCCGTAACAAAAAAAGCAAAGTCCCGTAAGGCGTTAAAGACCTTACGGGACTTTGCTTGGATTTCTTGATGGTGCCGAAGGGGAGACTCGAACTCCCACCCCGTTGCCAGGACTAGACCCTGAACCTAGCGTGTCTACCAATTCCACCACTTCGGCGCGAGGAATCTTCTACGTCAACAAGCCCGGCTTGGCAAGCAATTTTTTGCAGCTTGCTGAAAAATCTTCTCCCCGGCCGGGGGGCTGCCGGCGGCCCTGCACCGCCACGGATTCTGACGCGGGCCCTGCGCCGTTGCAGAGCCGCTGGCGGAAAAAGGGCCGTTGCGCGGAAAGGTTGCGCTGGACGGCGGCGTGGGGGCAACGCCGGGCCGCCCGTTATGGCAGGCAGGCCGCGGTTTTCCGGTTCCGGGGCGGGGCGGCCCCGCCCCGGCGGGCCGTGTTTACGGCCGGGGCGTTTTGGCGTAAGCAAAAGACCTTGCCCTTGTGCGCGATCGTGCCGGGGATTTTTTGTTCTTTACCCACAAGGATGCCGCCATGGATGCTACAGCGCGCAGTAAAAAGATGAAGTCCGGCCTGGAAAAGGCCCCCCACCGCTCCCTGCTCTACGCCCTGGGCCTGACCAGGGAAGAAATGGACCGCCCCCTGGTGGGCGTGGTTAACGCCGCCAACGAGGTGGTGCCGGGGCACATGCACCTCAATACCCTGGCCGATGCGGTCAAGGCCGGGGTGCGCCTGGCCGGGGGCACGCCCCTGCAGTTTCCGGCCATCGCCGTCTGCGACGGCCTGGCCATGAACCACGAGGGCATGCGCTTCTCCCTGCCCTCGCGCGAGTTCATCGCCGATTCCATTGAGATCATGGCCCGCGCCCACGCCTTCGACGCCCTGGTCTTTATCCCCAACTGCGACAAGTGCGTGCCCGGCATGCTCATGGCCATGATGCGCCTGAACATCCCCTCGGTGCTGGTTTCCGGCGGGCCCATGCTGCCCGGCGACATCGGCCCGCACCAGCGCGGCGACCTCATCACCGTGTTTGAGGCCGTGGGCAAGGTGCGCAGCGGGGCCATGACTGAAGAAGACCTGGAGCGCCTTACCGAACGCGCCTGTCCCGGCTGCGGGGCCTGCGCGGGCATGTTCACGGCCAATTCCATGAACTGCCTTTCCGAGACCATCGGCGTGGCCCTGCCCGGCAACGGCACCATCCCGGCCGTGAGCGGCGCGCGCATCCGCCTGGCCAAGACGGCGGGCATGCGCGTTATGGACATGCTGGAGCGCAACATCCGCCCGCGCGACATCGTTACCCCGGACGCCGTGGCCAATGCCGTGGCCGTGGACATGGCCCTGGGCTGCTCCACCAACACGGTGCTGCACCTGCCCGCCGTGTTCGGCGAAGCCGGCCTCAACCTGGGCCTGGAAATCTTTGACGCGGTAAGCCGCAAGAGCCCCAACCTCTGCAAGCTCTCCCCGGCGGGCAAATATTTTATGGTGGATCTGGACAATGCCGGCGGCATCCCGGCCGTCATGACCGAGCTGGACAAGCTCGGCCTGATCCACAAAGACTGCATGACCGTCACGGGCAAGACCGTGGGCGAAAACCTCACGGACCTCAAGGCCCGCGTGCTGGATCCGGAAGTCATCCACAGCGTGGACAACCCCTATTCCAAACAGGGCGGCATCGCCATCCTGCGCGGCAGCCTGGCCCCCGGCGGGGCGGTGGTCAAGCAGTCCGCCGTGGCGCCCGAAATGATGTGCCGCGATGTGCGCGCCCGCGTGTTTGAAAACGAAGAAGACGCCATGCGCGCCATCCTGGACGGCAAAATCAAGGCCGGGGATGCGGTGGTCATCCGCTATGAAGGCCCGCGCGGCGGCCCGGGCATGCGCGAAATGCTCTCCCCCACGGCGGCCATCACCGGCATGGGCCTGGGCAAGGACGTGGCCCTGCTCACGGACGGGCGCTTCTCCGGCGGCACCAACGGCGCGGCCATCGGGCACATCTCGCCCGAAGCGGCGGACGGCGGCGTCATCGCCCTGGTGCAGGAAGGGGACGTGATCCATATTGATATCCCCAACCGCAAGCTGGACCTGCTGGTCAGCCCTGAAGAGCTGGAACAGCGTCGGGCCGCTTTTACCCCGCACAAGAAGGACTGCCCCTACCCTGTGCTGCGGCGCTACGCGGCCCTGGTGAGCTCGGCGGCCAACGGCGGACGGTACAAAGAGATCTGACCCGCAGACACCGCGGGACAATCGCTCCCACGGCCAAGATACGGCCGCAACTGCCATAGCTGGCACACCCAGAGAAAAGTTTTTGAAGGAGAGGGGGGCGTGAGGGAAGGGGAAACTTTTGTCCGCAAAAGTTTCCCCTTCCCCGCACAAAAGCCCTCTTCTCCCCATCGCACAAGCCTGTTTTGGGGGCTGCATGGTTTTTCTGCATGCGTTGAGCGGCGTTTTCGGGCTCATCATCATGGGGCTGGTGGGGTATGTGCTGGCGGCCAGGGGCTGGTTCGGCGCGGAGACGCGCATTCTGCTGCCGCGGCTGGTGACCTGCGTGGCCCTGCCGCCTTTTCTCATGTACACCATCATGCACTCCTTTGCGCGGGAGGCCCTGCCGGGGCTGGCGCGGGGCGCGCTGCTGCCGCTGGCCTCCATTGCGGTCACCTTTGGGCTGGCCTGCGGGCTGGGCAGGCTGTTGCGGGTGCCGCACAAGCACTTTGGCCTGTTCTGCGCCAGCATTTCCAACCCCAACACGGTGTTTGTGGGCATACCCGTCAACCTGGCCCTGTTCGGAGAGGCGGCCCTGCCCTACGCCCTGGTTTACTACTGCGCGGGCACGGTATTTTTCTGGACCATCGGGCAGTACGCCGTGGTGCACGATCAGGAAGGCGCCAAGGGGCCGCTTTCGGCGCGCACCCTGCTGCTGCAGATTTTTTCGCCGCCGCTGCTGGGTTTTTTGCTGGGGGTGGCCCTGACCCTCTGCGGGGTGGCCCTGCCCACGCCCGTGCAGGACGCGGCCCGTTATCTGGGCGGACTGACCACCCCGCTGGCCCTGATTTTCATCGGCATCAGCATTTATGACATCGGGCTCAAAGGCCTGCGCCTGGAGCGCGACCTGACGGCCGTGCTGCTGGGCCGCCTGGTAGGCGGGCCGCTGGTGATGCTGGCCTTCCTGCAGATTTTCCCCGTGCCGCCTTTGATGGGCAAGGTGTTCATGATCCAGTCCGCCCTGCCGGTCATGATGCAGGCGGCCATTCTGAGCGCCCACTACCATACGGACGCCCGGTTCGGCGCGCTGGCCGTAACCCTTTCCACGCTCCTTTCCGTGGTGACCATTCCTCTGTACATGACCCTGCTGGAAATCCTGCTGTAGGCGCGCCGCAAGGGCTGTTCACAAACCCGGCGAAGGGCGGTACAAGGGCTCCAGGCCGCGGATGATTGTGCGGCCGAACAGCCCGGTCCCCCACCGGGCGGCTTTGCGCGGCGCTGCCGCGTGCAACTCTGAACCCGTGGGGCAACGACCATGAGCCGGCATCTGATGCAGTATGGCGACCAGGAATTTACCGTTAACCTTGACGAAAAAGACATCCTCTGCGAGCTGGAGCCCAATGCCGTGTCCCTGCCCAGGCGCACGGCCCGCGAGCATGTGGCCTACGCCCTGGACCATCCCATCGGCTCTCCCCGTCTGGAAGAAATCGTCAAGCCCGGCCAGACCGTCTGCATTGTGGCGCCGGACGCCACACGCCTGTGGCAGTCGCCCCACATCTATATCCCGGCCGTGGTGGAACGCCTCAACGCCGCCGGCGTAACCGACGACCACATCCGCATCCTCACGGCCACGGGCTCGCACCGCGCCATGTCCCGCGAGGAGCACATGGCCATTGTTTCGGAAGAGATTTATAAGCGCATCCAGGTGGTGGATCACGTTTGCACGGACAGCAAAAACATGGTCAAGGCCGGCGTAACCTCCCACGGCACAGAGGTCTGGTTTAACCGCGCGGCCATGGAGAGCGACCACATTGTGCTCACGGGCGGGGTGGTCTACCACTTTCTGGCGGGCTACGGCGGCGGGCCCAAGTACATGCTGCCCGGCATCGCCAGCTACGAGACCATCCAGCAGCACCACAACCTGGCCCTTAACAAGGGCTTCGGCAGCGGCAGCAACCCCGCCGTGCGCAGCGCCAACCTGGGGCGGGACAACATCTTCCATACGGATCTGGAAGAAGCCGCCCTGCTGGCCCGTCCCAGCTTCCTGCTCAACGTGGTGGTGGACGACGAGCACAACATCATCAAGGCCGTGGCCGGGGATATGGTCAAGGCCCACCGCGAAGCCTGCGCCCTGGTGGACGCCATTGACGGCGTGGCCGTGGCCCAACGCGCGCCCCTGGTCATCGCCAGCGCGGGCGGCGCGCCCAAGGACATCAACTTCTACCAGACCATCAAAACCCTGGCCAACGCTCTGGCCGTGGCGGCCGAAGGCGGCTCCATCATCCTGCTTTCGGCCTGCACCGAAGGCTTCGGCAGCAAGGATACGGAACACCAGATCTGCGATTTCGAGACCATGGAAGCGCGCGAAAAAGACCTGCGCGCCCACTTCTCCATCGGCAGTTATGTGGGCTTTCTGTTTGCTGAATCGGCGGAAAAGCACAACCTCATCATGGTCTGCGCCATGCCGGAAGCGGCCTTTGCCAAAACCAGCATCCACGTGACCCGCACCCTGGACGAGGCTCTGGCCCTGGCCCGCAGGCTGCACAAGGGCGACGCCCCCTTGCGCGCCGCCCTGCTGCCCCACGGGGCCAACACCCTGCCCAAGCTGGCCTGAAGCCGCCGCCCGCGAACGGTGCAAAGGCCGGGTCCCTCCCCGCACAGGGGGAGGGCCCGGCCTTATTTTTGGCGCGCGCTGCTTTGCAGCGTGGTTAGAGGCGAAGGAAAGGCCTTCCCCGCTCTAACAAGAACAGTTGCTATCTTGTCAGCGGGCCTGAAATGGCGTAGGCTGCTTTGCGTATCCGCAGGCCGCTTTTCCCGCTGCAAGCCGCGCGGCCGCGGCGCAGGAGAAACCATGGCGTGTAAAAAAAACACCGGCATCTATGTGGTCGCCCTGCTGCTCTTTCTGAGCGGCGTGGGGTATCTGGCGTATTCCGGCTTTGCCGAAAACAGCGTCTACTTCCTCAACGTTGCCGAGGCCAAGGCCGCCACGCCTGAGAAACTCACCGCGGCCCGCCTGTTCGGCACCGTGGCCGAAGCCGGGCTCGCCCCGCACAGCTCCGGCCCCGGCGTGGATTTTCGCCTGGTGGATAAGGACAACGCCAACCAGACCATTGAGGTCAGCTACCGCGGCGTAGTGCCCGACACCTTCAAGGCCGGGGCGGAAGTCATTGTGGAGGGCGGCATGGGGCCTGAGGGCCGCTTCAAGGCCAAGACGCTCATGACCAAGTGCCCTTCCAAATACCAGAAAGAAAACCGGCGCGGTTGACCGCGACCGGGCCTTGCGGCCGCCGCAGGGCAGCGTCCGCCTGCAGGCGGACGCGCGCTTTCGTGCGCGCCGCAACACCGCGACGCCCGTCAAAGGACCTTCATGTACGTATTTGCCTTTGCCCTCCTGCTTCTCGTGCTGCTGGCCGCGCTGGGCGGCGGCGGCCTGGCCCTGCTCCAGATCTGGCAGGGCCGCGACGACTGCCTGCGCCTGGTGGAAAAGGCCCACCTGGCCATCAGCGCCGCGCTGACCCTGGCCTCGGCCCTGCTCCTGCACGCCCTGTACTGGAACGACTTCAGCGTGCAGTATGTGGCCCACTACACGGACCGCATCCTGCCCGTGTTTTACCGCCTTACGGCCTTTTGGGCCGGGCAGCCCGGATCCATGCTCTTCTGGGCCCTGGCCGTGGGCCTGAGCGGCACGCTCTTTGCCTGCACCCGCGCCTACCAAGGCCTGAGCCGCCCCACCAGGCTCTGGTACTGGAGCTTTTTTTACGTCATCATGGGCTTTTTTGCCCTGGTCCTTACGGTCTGGAGCAACCCCTTTGTGCTGCAAAGCCCGGCCCCGGCCGACGGCAACGGCCTGAACCCCCTGCTCCAGAACCCCGGCATGATCTTTCACCCACCCCTGCTTTTCCTGGGCTACGGCGGCTTTACCGTGCCCGCCTGCCTGGCCCTGGCCCAAAGCCTTTCCGGCCAGGCCCGCGCCGAAGGGGCCTGGTTCCGCGCGGCGCGGCCCTGCATCATCCTGGCCTGGCTTTTTCTCACTGCGGGCATAGTGCTGGGGGCCTGGTGGGCCTATATGGAGCTCGGCTGGGGCGGCTACTGGGCCTGGGATCCGGTGGAGAACGCCTCCCTCATCCCCTGGCTCATCGCCACGGCCTCCCTGCACACCCTCATCGTGGAGGACCGCCGCCGCAAGCTCACGCGGGTCAACGCAGCCATGATGGCCCTGACCACCGTGGCCGCCTTTTTCGCCACCTATCTGGTGCGCAGCGGCGTCATTGATTCCGTACACGCCTTCGGCGACGGCGGCGTGGGCACGCCCCTGCTCTGCTTCATCCTGGCCGGGCTGGCCGTGGCCTTCTGGGTGCCCATGACCGCCCCGCGCGAGGGCGCGCCCCTGGCCGGGCTGGACAGCCGCGAAGGCTTCCTTACCCTGGTGGCCTGGGTGCTGCTGGCCCTGGCCGCCATCATCCTCACGGCCACCATGTGGCCCGTGATCAGCAAGCTGTGGTCCGCCGCGCCGCAGGGCCTGGACGCCCGGTTCTACAACCGCGTCTGCCTGCCCCTGGGGGCCGTGCTGCTGCTGCTCATGACCTTTTGCCCCTGGTTCGGCTGGGGCGGCGGCATGCGCGAGAGAAAAAACTTTCTCATCGTGCTGGCGGCGGCCCATCTGAGCGGGGCGGGCATCTGGCTGCTGGGCTACCGCCAGCCCGTGGCCCTCATTGCCGCCGCGGCCTGCATCGGCATTCTGGTCGGTGTGGGCGTGCTTCTCACCCGGCAGGCCGTGCGTCGACATCCCCCCAGCCTGGGGGCCCTGGGCGCGCATCTGGGCCTGGCCCTGGCGGCCCTGGGCATCGCCTTTTCCGGCCCCTATACGCAGGACAGCGAGCTTTCTCTGGCCCAGGGCGACTCCGGCGCGGTGGGCGCGTACACGGCCACCCTGCTGGAACTGCAGGAGGGCCGCCGCCCCGGCTATGACTTCATCGCCGCCCGGCTGCAGATCCGCAAAAACGGCAAAACCGTGGGCGAAGTGGCTCCGGAACGCCGCTTGTACGACAAGTTCGGCAACATGCAGTTTTCGGAAGTGGACGTGATCCCTGGCTTGGGCAACGAGGTCTACGCCTCCCTGCTGGGCCTGGACAGCCGCTCCCGCGTGGTGGTCAAGGTCAGCGTGGAGCCGCTGGTCAACTGGCTGTGGATCGGCGGCACGCTCATGTGCCTGCTGCCGCTCATGGGCCTGCGGCGCGGCAAGGGCAAGGCCGATGGCCAGGAAACCGACGGCACGGACGCCGGGGCGGCAGGCCGCACAACCGCCTGAGCGGCCCGCGACGCGGCTCTCACGGGCGCGCCCCTGCAATGCTCCCGCCGCGAGCCCCCCGCAGCTGACGGAAAGCCGGGGCCAAAGGGAAGGCCTGGGGCATCGCTGCCCGCAACCATTCACAATCCGTCCGGGGTGATCCGGTGCTGGAACTCACGCGCGTGGCCAAAATTTACGGCGTTAAGGTCGTCTTCAAAAACGTGAGCTGCGCCTTTGCGGCGGGCAACGTTTCCCTGCTGGTGGGCGGCAACGGCGCGGGCAAAAGCACGCTGATGCGGATTATGGCGGGCCTGGCGCGGCCCAGCGCGGGCGCGGTGCGCCGCGACGAAAGCCTGCGCGTGGGCTATCTGGGGCACAGCACCTTTTTATACGCCGGGCTCAGCGCGCTGGAAAATCTCAATTTCTGGCGCGAAGCCTATGGCCTGCCCCTTTCCCGCAAGGATCTCACGGCCTGCCTGGAGCGGGTAGGCCTGGCGGCCCACGCCCAGGAACGGGCCGGGGTGTTTTCGCGCGGCATGGCCCAGCGCCTGAACCTGGCCCGGGTGCTCATGCAGGAGCCGGATCTGCTCCTCCTGGACGAGCCGGGCACGGGGCTGGACGCGGCCTCCCTGGCTCTGCTGCGGCGGGAAGTCCTTGCCGCCAAAGCGCGCGGGGCCTGTGTGGTGCTCATCAGCCACGACCTGGCCGGGGACGCGCCCCTGGCGGACCGGCTGCTGGCCCTGGCGGACCGCAGCCTGATTTTTGACGGCCCGCCTGCGGCCTTCGGCGGCTTTGCCGCGTCGGACCCAGCGGCCGTCCCCGCCGCCCCAGGAGGCAAGGCATGCTGCGCCTGACCCTGGCCGTATGCCGCAAAGACCTGACCCTGGTGCTGGCCAGGGGCAGCGGCCTGGTACAGGCCCTGCTGCTGGGGCTCTTGCTGCTCTTCGTGTTCAGCCTTTCCCAGGGCGTGGGCGAACGCATGACGCCCCAGGGCGCGGCCGCCGTATTCTGGATCAGCTCGGCCTTCTGCCAGGTGTTGATCTTTAACCAGCTCTACGCCCTGGAAGAGGCCGGCAACGCCCGTCTGGGCCTGCTGCTCTGCCCCGCGCCCGTGCAGGCCGTGTGGCTGGGCAAGGCCTGTGCGGGGTGGGTGCTTCTCGCCCTGGCGCAACTGGTGTTTCTGCCCGCGGCCGTGGTTTTTCTGGGGCAGGACGCGAGCGGCCCGCTGCCTCCGGCCCTGGCCGCCCTGGCCCTGACGGACGTGGGCATGTGCGCCCTGGGTTCTTTGCTGGGGGCCCTGGCCCAGGGGCAGGCCGCGCGCGAATCCTTGCTGAGCATTGTCCTGTTCCCGCTGCTGACGCCGCTCCTGCTGGCGGGCATCAGCGTGGGCGCGCAGGCCCTGGGCGCGCCCGCCCCGGACGGCCCCGGACTCTGGCTCGGCCTGGCCGCCGCCTTTGACGCTGTATTTCTGGGGGCGGGGCTCCTGCTGTTCGGCTTTATCTATGCGGGGGAGGACTGATGCCCAAATTCTCACTGCTGCCTCAGGTTCTGGCTCTGCTGGGCGGCCTGGCTTTTGCCTGCTGCCAGTGGCTCATCTATGCCTACGCCCCCACAGAAGCCACGCTCGGCCTGGTGCAGAAGATTTTTTACGTCCACCTGCCCCTGGCCTGGTGGGCGCTGATCAGCTTTTTTGTGGTTTTTCTCGCCTCCATCGCGCACTTATGGCGGCGCGGCCCCGGCGCGGACCGGCTGGCCGCCGCTGCGGCCGAGGTGGGCGTGCTTTTGAGCGGGCTGGCCCTGGCCACGGGCATGCTTTGGGCGCGGCGTTCCTGGGGCGTGTGGTGGACCTGGGATCCGCGCCTCACCACCACGTTGATCATGTGGTTTGTCTACGCGGGCTATCTGGTGCTGCGCGGGCTGGATCTGCCGCCCCAGCGCCGGGCCACGGTCTGCGCTGTGGTGGGCGTGGCGGCCTTTCTGGACGTGCCGCTGGTCTTCATTTCCGCGCGCATCTGGCGCTCCATCCACCCCGCCGTGTTTGCCAGCAAAGGCGGCGGCCTGGAGCCGGAAATGCGCCTCACGGCCATGGTCTGCGTGGCCGCCTTCGGCCTGCTCTGGGCCGGGCTGGTCTGGACCCGCAAACGCCAGCTGGACCTTGCGGCCCGCCTGGAGGCCTGTAACGTCAACCGGCTGCGCGGCTGACGCTTTTTTAGGAGAACCCCCTTATGGATACCCTGACCTGGATACTGCTGGCCAACGCCGCCGTGTGGGCGGGCCTTGGCGCGTACCTGGCCTTTCTGGCGGCGCGCCAGCGCCGACTGGCCGCCCGTCTGACCCAACTGGAGCTCTGCGACCATGACTGACACCCCTCAAGGCGCGGGCCGCGCCCGTGCCCTGGCGCTGTTTCTGGGCCTGGGCCTGCTGATCATGCTGGGCATTTCGCTCAAGGACCGCTTTGAGCACCCCCACCTGACCGTGGAAAACCGCCAACCCGCCCCGGCGGCCCGCGACAGCGGCGAGGCCGCCATCGGCGACCTCATGCGCCAGGTGGCGGAGAACCCCCGCGACCTCAACGCCATGGTCCATCTGGTGGAGCACCTGGTCAGCGCCCAGAACTGGGAAGCCGCCGAAACCTTTGCCCAGCGCGCCATTACCCTGGACGTGAACAATCCCCGCCCCCTCTATCTGCTGGGCGTGGTGCAGCACAATCAGGGCCGCCACAAAGAGGCCGCCGCCACCCTGGAGAAAGTGCTGACCCTCAAGGACGACGCCGCCGTGCGCTACAGCCTGGGCGTGCTCTATCTGTACTACCTGAACGAACCGGAACGCGGCATCGCGCAGCTCAGCGCCGGGCTGCACAGCCCCGAAGCCGGCGAAGACCTCAAGGCCGCCATCCGGGCGGAGCTGGAAAAGGCCCCCCTGCCGGGCGGGGATGCGGACGCCAAGGGCAAGAAGTAGCAGTGGACCGGCGCAGCCTGAACTGCCCGCGCGGATGAAGGAGCGGCGCGCGGTCGCGCGCAGGCCTTGCGCTTTCTCTCGCGTGGCCGCGCCTTCAGAACAATGCCCGCCTAAAACTGCCCTGGCGCGTCCTGCCTTTGCAGGGGCGGCGTCTTGGGCCGCCGCAGCTTTGTGGGCGTGGCCGGCGCTACAGCCGCGCCAAAAGCTGGATGGCCGCCAGATGTTCCAGCTCTTCGGCCAGGGCCAGGGCTGCGGTAAGGTCTTCCCCGGCGCAGCACAGGCCGTGCCCGGCCATCCATACGGCCGGGCGCTGGGCGGCGGCGCTGCCCACAGCCTGGGCCAGGGCCGCGCTGCCGGGGGGCAGGGCCGGGGCAAAGCCCAGCCTGGCGCGCCAGACCTCTGCCTCAAACAGGGGCAGGCGCAGCATGTCTTCCGCCTTCAGGCGCAGGCTCAGGGCCAGCAGGTGGCGCGGATGCACATGCACGATGGCCCTGCAGCGCGGCCTAGCCGCGTACACGGCCAGGTGCATGGCGCTTTCGCTGGAGGGCGGCCCGCCCAGCAGCACGGCCCCTGTGGCCGCGTCCATAAGGCAGCAATCCGCCGCCGTGAGCCGCCCCTTGGCCGCGCCGGAGCGGGTGATGCAGACGCGCGCGCCGGGGAGAGGCTGCGCAACGTTTAGCCCGTCTGCCGCCGCGTCCGCACGGCCCGGCGGAGTTCCGCCCGAACCGCCGGGCAGCAGCAGGCTCACGTTGCCGTTGCAGCCGCAGAGCAGCCCTTGCCGCCAGGCGTCGCGGCAGGCTTCGCGCAGTTGCTCCACGGCTTCTCCCGGCAGAGAGACGCAGGTTGCGTTCATGCTCCGGCTCCTTTCAGAATAGCCTCGCAGCCTTGCCCGCAGTCTTCCCAGATGCGCTTTATTTTCCATACGAAAGCGTCTTCGGCAATGCCGGCCTCGCCATAACGGGCGTACCGGCGTTGCACAAGTTCCTGAGATATATGCAGGGCCTGCGCCACAGTGGCATATTCCGGGTTTTCCCCCAGAATGACCTCATGCCCGGCGGTGACGTCCAGCACGCGGCAGCGCAAGGGCGGCCGCCAGCTGCGCGCGCAGATTTTGTACAGATAGCTGTTCAGGCGGAACAGCCCTACCGTGCCGTCCTCTTCCACAAAAAGCCTGCAGTGCTCCAGGCCCTTATCCAAAAAACGCGGATCATAGTCCTTGGGATCCTTGCCCTGATGTTCCATAAGCTGCGCGGCATAGTAATAGTATTGCGGAAACCCGGCGCACTGCATGCGCAGGCCGTAGTCGCCGTCTTCCGCGCCGTAGAGGCCGTAGTCCTCGCTCCAGTAGCCCAGAATGTCCGAAACCGCCCTGGGCACAAGAATGCACTGTCCGCACAGATTCGTGCCGCACACGCCCAGCTCACCGTCCTCGCAGCGCAGGCGTGGCCTTTGCCGCACCCGCTCCAGCGAAAACGACGGCCCCAGATTGGCGCGCGGCTCCACCCTGGCGTAGAGGCGAAACAGCCGGTCCAGCCAGTCCGGGGCTCTGATGTGCATATCGTTGTCGAACTTGAGGTAAAAGGGCGCGTCCACGGCCTGCCAGCCCACGTTGCAGGCGCAGGAAATGCCCATGTTGCGCGGCAGCAGAAACAGGTTATGGATGATCCCTTCCCGGTGCAGGTCCAGCAGCCGACGGCGCAGCTCCGGCTCGCTGCCGTTGTCCACCACCGTCAGCACATACGGAATGGACGTGCGCGTCTTGCCGCGCAGGTTCAGGATGTTCTTCAGGGTCATTTCCGGCCGGTTGTAAACCGGCATGGTGATGTTGCACTGCACGGCGTTCACGAGCGCACCCCTTTCCAGCTGCCTACCCTTAGGCTTCAAAATGGTCGAAGCCGTGCCCCAGACTGTCCGTTGACTCGTTGTTGCAGAGGATGCGCCCGCCGGAAGTGACCACGCCGATGCTGGTCAGGCCGGGAATGGCCGCGTGCAGGGCCGGGAGCATGTCCGGCGCGCAGGAGCCCAGCAGGGCGTAGTCCTCGCCGCCGCGCAGGGCCTCGTGCACGGGGTTTCTGCCCCTCTGCGCGGCGTAGCGCACCACTTCCGGATGGAGCTGCCCCTGGGCCAGGACGATCTCCGCGCCCAGGCAGGCGCAACGGTCCTGGCAGGCGACGCTCTGCTCGCCCGTAAGGCCCAGCAGCCGGGGCAGGTCGCGCAGCAGCCCGTCGGAGAGGTCCATGAGGGCCGGGGGCCGGGCGTTGTAGCCCGCCCGCGCCAGCATAAGCCCCGCGTCCACCTGCGGCCGGGGCCGCAGATGGGCCGCGCAGGCTGCGGGCCAGACCTCCAGAGCGGCGCGCCCCTGCGCTTCCAGCGCCTGCAGGCCCGTGCGGGCCAGCCCCAGACGCCCCACCACAAACAGCGTATCCCCCGGCATGCTGCCGCCGCGGACAAGAAAGCTCCCCGGCTCCACGGGCTCGCCCCAGACCGTGACGGAAACGTGCAGCCGCTCGCAGCGGGAAAGGTCGCCCCCAGCCAGAACCATCTGCTGTTCCTGCGCCAGACCGGCCATGCCGGCAAAAAAGCCGTCCAGCCAGGCCGCGTCCGCCCAGGAGGGCAGGCCCAGGCACAGGCTGAAGCCCAGGGGGCGGCCGCCGCAGGCGGCCACATCGCTCACGTTGACGGCCAGGGCCTTGTAGCCCGTGTCCTCAGGCGTGAAATAGGCCCGGCGGAAGTGGACGTCCTCCAGAAAAAGGTCGCTGCTTACGCACAGGGGACGCCCGGCCCGCAGGATGGCGCAGTCGTCCCCGCGCCCCAGCAGCAGCGAGGGATGGGCAGCAGGAAAATGGCGGGCCAGCAGGCCCAGAATGCCGTCTTCGGAAAGCGACGCGCCCATCTCAGCCCTCCAGCAGCAGGTATTCGCGCAGGATCACCTTCAGCCCGAAACCGGGAAAATTGACCTGCACTTTGTCCGGCGGCAGTTCCTTCACGATTTTGCCCCGCCCGAAAATGCGGTGCCGACAATAACAGAGCGCGCCCGCGGGGCCTTCCGCCCGCTCTCCGGCCGGGCCGGAAGGGGGTGTCCCGCAAGCCGTCGGGCAGGCGGCAGCCGCCGGGAGCGTCTGCCGCGTTGTCGCGCGGGCCGTTGCGCCTGCCCCCGCGGGCGCGTCGGCGCGTTCCTCCGGCGGCAGCTGGCAATCGTCATAGGCGGCGCTCAGGCGCTCCGCCCGGCCTCCGGGCCGCCCGTCCGCCGCGCCGCAGCCCACGGGCGGGCGCTCGCCCAAGCCCGTTTTGCGGCCGAAGCCCATGCCGCCCGCCTCGCGCCGGGTCAGCGCGCCGCCGAAACCCTCCACCCATTCCTCCACCAGGCCCGGAGCCAGCTCGCGCACAAAGGGGCTGGGGCTCACATGCTGGCTGCCGCGCTCCGCCCGGCTGTACAGGGTGGCGGGCACATACAGATCCAGGTTCTGCCGGGCGCGGGTGCAGGCCACATACATAAGACGGCGCTCCTCCTCAAAATCCTCAGGCCGGGCCAGAGCGTGGCGCGAGGGGAAGCGGTCCTCCACCAGGTCAATGATGAGCACGGCGTTCCACTCCAGCCCTTTGGCCGAATGCACGGTGGACAGGGTCACCCGGCCCTCGCCGTCGTCGCTCTCTTCCTCCGGCGATTCCAGGGCCAGATCGGCCACAAAAAGATCCAGATCCGTATAGCCTGAGGCCATCTGCACAATCTCCTCCAGCCCCTGCTGGCGGCGGGGCCAGTCCTCTGGGTAGAGGGTCTCCAGCCGGGGGCGGTAGTGCTCCAGCACCGTGCCCAGGGTGGCCGCCGGGGCCTGCGGCGCGGCGCGCAGGCCATCCACAAAACGCAGGTCCTCCAAGAGGCCGGGAAAGCGGGCAAAGGCTTTTCCCGTTATTTTGGCGTCGCCCCTGGCCGCCGCCGCATAGAGCTTTTCCACGGTCTTGGGGCCTATGCCGTGGTGCTGCGCCGCCACCCGGGCAAAGGCGGGCATATCCAGCGGATTGAGCAGCAGTCGCACATAGGCCATGACGTCCTTGACGTGCGCGGCCTCGGTATAGCGCAGCCCCCCGTACTTGCGGAACGGAATGGAGGCCTGGTTCAGGGCCAGCTCCAGCTGGTAGGAATGGAACCCGGCCCGGAAAAGCACGGCGATCTCATGGGGCAGATGCTCTTGCAGCAGATCCTCAATGCGCCGCACCACCAGCCTGGCCTGGCTCAGATCGCTCAAAGGCGCCACCAGCCGCACGGGCGCGCCGCCCTCCTTGCGCGTAAACAGCTTTTTGCGGAAGGATTCCGCCGCGTGGGCCAGCAGGCTGTTGGCCACCTCCAGCACCGGCCTGGTGGAGCGGTAGTTCTCCTCCAGGCGGATGACCCGCGCCCCCGGAAACAGCTTGGGAAAATCCAGAATATTTCGCACGTTGGCCCCGCGGAAGGCGTAGATGGACTGGGCCTCGTCGCCCACGGCCATGACGTTGCCGCCCTCCCCGGCCAAAAGCCGCACCAGGCGGGCCTGCACCAGGTTGGTGTCCTGGTATTCGTCCACAAGAATATGGCTGTAGCGCGCGCGCAGGGCCTCCGCAGCCGCGGCGTTCTCCCGCAGCAGCGCCTCCAGCTCAAAAAGCAGGTCGTCGTAGTCCAGCAGGCCCTTTTCCCGCCGGTAGGCCCTGTAGGCCATATCCAGCTGGGCCAGGGCCTCGGCGTGGGGCAAAAGGTGGAAGGCCTCGCGCTGCAGCACCTCGTCCAAGGGCTGCTCCTTGTTCCTGGCCTTGCTCAGCAGGCCCACAATGCTCTGCGTCTTGGGGAAGGAGCGGTCCCCCTTGCCCAGCCGCAGGGCTTCCTTGCACTGCTTGACCGCCGCCGTGATGTCCGCCGCGTCCATGACCGTAAACGGACGGTCGCCCAGCCAGGAGGGCCGCCAGCGACGCAAAACCCCATAGGCAAAGGCGTGGAACGTGCCGCCCTGCACTCCGGCCAGCCCCTGCCCCAGCAGCAGCCCGGCCCGGTGCAGCATCTCCCGCGCGGCCTTGCGCGTGAACGTGAGCAACAGCATGTTCTCCGGGGGCACGCCCCGCTCCGCCAGCCAGGCCAGACGGTAAACAATAGTGCGGGTTTTGCCGCTGCCCGCGCCCGCCACCACCAGGGTGGGACCGTCGCCGCTGGTGGCCGCCGCGTATTGCGCCTCATTAAGGGCTTGTGCGTAGTCGATCATGACCGGCACGGTAGCACAGCCCGCCCCCGCAGGCCAGAGGCCAGGAACCGGGCGGCGCGGTCCGGCAGCCCCTGGCGCACGGCCTGGCGTTTTCCCCGGCAGGCGCACGTACCTTGACATCGCGCCGTGGAATGCTGACAATCCTTCTTTGGCCTTCAGTAAGGATTAACGATGCATTTTACGGAAAACGAACTGGTGGTGGGGGCGGGGGCCCGGCTCTCCCGCCGGCGGCGGCTCTACCTGGCCGTACTTCTTGGCATGCTGGCGGCCTTCGGCCCCCTCTGCACGGATACCTACCTGCCCAGCCTGCCCGCTCTGGGCGAGGATTTGTCTCTCTCCACCGCCGCCGTGCAGCTCACCATCACGGCCTGTCTGCTGGGCATGGCCCTGGGCCAGCTCTTTGTGGGGCCCCTCTCGGACGGCACGGGCCGCCGCGGCCCCCTGCTCTGCGCCCTGGCCTTCTTCACCCTGGCCTCCGCCGCCTGCGTGGCGGCCCAGTCAGGGCACGGCTTCATCGCCCTGCGCTTTGCCCAGGGCCTGGGCGGGGCCGGGGGCATCGTGCTTTCCCGCGCCATCGCCTGCGACCTGTTCCGCGGGCCGGAGCTTACCAGCTTCATGAGTCTGCTCATGGCCGTCAACAGCGTGGCCCCCATCGCCGGGCCCGTGCTGGGCGGCGCGCTGGCCGCCCTGGGCAGCTGGCGCTGGGTGTTCATCTTTCTTGCCGGGATGGGCGTTTTTCTGCTCCTTTTCTGCGGCTTCGGCCTGCCGGAAACCCTGCCCCCAAGCCTGCGCCGCCAGGGCGGCACGCGCGCCAGCCTGCGGGCCACCGCGGCCCTCTGCCGCGACCCGGCCTTCATGAGCTATGTGGGCATGCAGGGCTTCACCATGGGCGGCTTTTTCGGCTATGTGGCGGCCTCGCCCTTTGTCTTCCAGAACATGTACGCCATCTCCCCCACGGGTTACAGCCTCATCTTCGGCGGCAACGCCCTGAGCGTCACCATCATGGCCGTCATTACCGGACGCCTGGCGCTCCGGATGGGTGAAATGCGCCTGCTCAGCATCGGCAACCGGCTGCGCATGGTCGCCTGCCTGATCGTTCTGGGCGTTACCCTGGCGCGGCCCGCCTCGCCCCTGCCCATCATGGCCAGCCTGTACTGCATGCTGGTTCTGCAGGGCATGACCATGCCCTGCGCCTTTACCCTGGCCATTGAGGCCCAGCGCGTGGGCGCGGGCACGGCCTCAGGCCTTCTGGGCGTGGCCATGTTCCTGGCCGGAGCCGCCTCCTCCCCCCTGGTGGGCCTGGGCGGCCCGGATACGGCCGTGCCCCTGGGCCTGGTCTGCGCCGCCAGCGGCCTGCTGGCCCTGCTCACCGGGTTTGCGGGCAACCGCCTGCTGGCTCGCCGCCGGGCCGAAACCGCAGCCGCACAAGACCCCTCCGCACCGCGCCCGCATTGACGCAACCGGCCGGCGCGTTTACAACCACAGGCGGCCCCAACCCGCGCCGCGCTCACGCGGCGGACACTGCGAGGAATACCCATGCCCCAAGAGCAGGAACAGTTCCGGAAAAATGTGGATCAGGTGCTGGAAGCCGTCATGTTTGAAAACTGGCTGCGCTTCTACTTCATCAGCGAAAAGCCCGACGCCGACGTCCCCGAAGGCGGCGAACCGCCCCTGTTTATGGCCGTGCCGGTCAAAAGCATGGAGCGCATCAGCGAGCTTTACCCCCACCTGCTGCCCCTGGCCGACGCCATGAACGGCAAGGAAGTGGCCTTTGAGACCTCGCGCCAGGCGGTCTGTCAATTCGTGCTGGAGCAGATGGACGGCAAGGTCTTGCCCCGCAACACCGCCGGCATGATCTTCGGCAGTGCGGCCTTCCAGGTGCGGCTCCAGCTTTTCAACACCTGGGTGCAGATGCACGAAGCCCAGCTGGACCGGGGCTTCCTGGACTTCGACGCGTGGCGCAAGCTCTTTACGGAGTGGACGGCCACCCCCGCGGCCAAGGAACTGGGCGAAAAGCTCTCCCTTTCTTTCCAATCCGCCGCGCCGGCCGCCGACGCCACCGTGCAGTAAGGCCCCTGCCGGGGCAAGATTTTGTACACCCCAGGCCCAGCACAGCGGATCCGCGGCAGGATTGGTTAAACATTTTTTACGCAACCACCCCCAGGCATTATTTAAAATCGCCTGCAAAACAGCAGTGTTATAAAAATTTTAAAGAACCCCTTTTCTTGGCACGGCCCTTGCAGAATAGAAAGTACCTTCCTTTCTTTTGCTGACAGCCTCCTCCAAACGAAACGGCCTGCCTCCCCAAGCGGGCCGTTTTTTTATCGCAACAACCACGGTGAACGGCATGCACGAGCATTTTCTGGCTTCGGAGTATCCGCCCTGCCCGCCGGAGCGCGCAGGCTTTCACATCATTCCCGCGCCGCTGGAGCGCAGCGTCTCTTACGGCGGGGGCGCGGCCAGAGGCCCGGCGGCCATTCTGGCGGCCTCGCAGCAGCTTGAGGCCTGGGAAAGCGGCCTTGCCCCCGGCGAGACAGGTTTTTATACTGCCCCCCCCGTGGACTGCGCCGGCCCCATTGCGGACGTGCTGGAGCGCATTGCCCAGGCCACAACGCGGGCCCTGGCCTGTGGGGCCGTGCCCGTGCTGCTGGGGGGCGAACACACCGTCAGCCTGGGGGCCCTGCGCGCCCTGGCGGCGCAGGCCCGCCAGCGCGGCGAACCCCTGGGCGTGGTGCAGTTTGACGCCCACGCCGACCTGCGCCAGAGCTACGAGGGCGATCCCTACTCCCACGCCTGCGTCATGTACCGGGCCGCGGCAGACCTGGGCCTGCCCTTGCTCCAGTTTGCCGTGCGGGACTTCAGCCGCGAGGAGGCCGCCGCGCGCGAACGTCTGGGCGTTGCCCACTACGACGCGCGCTTTCTGGCCCGTGTGGGCCTGCCGGAGCAGCCCCTGCCCGAAGGCTTCCCCCACAACATTTACATCACCTTTGATCTGGACGGGCTGGATTCCTCCCTCATGCCGGCCACGGGTACGCCCTCACCCGGCGGGCTCAACTGGCGCGAAGCCCAGTTCATCCTGGAACGCTGCGTGGCGGGCCGCCGGGTGGCGGGCCTGGACGTGGTGGAGCTGGCCCCCATCGCCGGGCTGCACCACGCGGACTTCACGGCGGCCAAGCTGACCCACCTGCTCATGGGCTTGGCCGGGGCCGCCAACACCACGGAAAAACAATCTGCGGAGGCGCACGCATGAAAAACACGGTGGTCACGTTTCGGGAAGCCAAAGGCGGGGAAAAGCTGGTCATGATCACGGCCTACGACTACAGCACGGCCAGGGTCATGGACGCCGCTGGGGTCAACGCCATCCTGGTGGGCGATTCCCTGGGCATGGTCATGCTGGGCTACGAAGACACCCTCTCCGTCACCCTGGACGATATGGCGCGCCACTGCGCCGCCGTGGCGCGCGGCACGCGCGAGGCCCTGGTGGTCTGCGACATGCCCTTCATGAGCTACCACACGGGCGTGGAAGACACGGTGCGCAATGCCGGCCGCCTCATCGTTCAGGGCCGCGCCCAGGCCGTCAAACTGGAAGGCGGCGCGGCATTCTGCCCCGAAGTGCGCGCCCTGGTGCGGGCCTCCATTCCCGTGGTGGGGCACCTGGGCCTCACCCCCCAGTCCGTCAACGCCTTCGGCGGCTACAAAGTGCAGGGCAAAACCCCCACCGCCGCCCAAAAACTCCTGGACGACGCCCGCGCCCTGCAGGACGCCGGGGCCTTCGCCCTGGTGCTCGAATGCGTGCCCGCCCCCCTGGCCGCCAAAATCACCCAGGCCCTCGCCATCCCCACCATCGGCATCGGCGCAGGGCCGGACTGCGATGGCCAGGTGCTCGTCTGGCAGGATATGACCGGCATGAACCCCGGCAAACTCCCCCGCTTTGTCAAACGCTTCGGCGAAGTGGGGCAAGCCCTGCGCGGCGCGGTGGAGGCCTACGCCCGCGAAGTCCGCGCCGGAACCTTCCCCGCCGAAGAGCACGCCTACCCCCTGCCCGAAGGCGCGGAAAAAACCTTTCGGAAGCTGAAATAAAAATTTTTTATTTTTGTTCAGGTGTGGGGGGAAGGGAACTTTTGTGAACAAAAATTCCCTTCCCCTCACAAATCCCCCCGCTCCATCCCGCCGCCTGCCGGGCGGAGCATTTGCCATGCGGCGGCGGCTTTGGTATGCTGTACCGCTTGAAGGCATCTTTACACGGAGTATAATTATGGCCAGAAAACCGGCCCTCAGTCCTGCGGACGCGCGCGCCGAAGCCCTGGGCACGGCGCTTTCCACCATTGAGCGCAAATACGGCAAGGGCGCGGTCATGAAGCTCTCCGACGAGGCCCACGTCAACATCCCTGTCATTCCCACGGGTTCCATTGGCCTGGACCTGGCCCTGGGGGTAGGGGGCATCCCGCGCGGGCGCATCACGGAAATTTTCGGCCCGGAATCTTCGGGCAAGACCACGCTTACCCTGCACATTATTGCAGAGTGCCAGAAGCAGGGCGGCACTTGCGCCTTTGTGGACGCGGAGCACGCCCTGGACGTGGGCTACGCCAAGCGCCTGGGCGTCAATACGGACGATCTGCTCATTTCGCAGCCCGACTACGGCGAGCAGGCCCTGGACATTGCGGACATGCTGGTGCGCTCCGGCGCGGTGGACCTGGTAGTGGTGGACTCGGTGGCCGCGCTTATTCCTCAGGCGGAGCTGGACGGCGACATGGGCGAGACCCAGGTGGGCGGGCAGGCCCGGCTCATGTCCCACGCCATGCGGCGGCTCACGGGCACCATCCACAAGTCGCGCACGTCGGTCATCTTCATCAACCAGATCCGCATGAAGATCGGCGTTACGGGCTACGGCAGCCCGGAGACCACCACCGGCGGCAACGCCCTCAAGTTCTATGCCTCGGTGCGCATGGACATCCGCCGCATCCAGACCCTCAAGGACAAAGAGGAGTCTTTCGGCTCGCGCACCAAGGTCAAGGTGGTCAAAAACAAGGTTGCGCCGCCCTTCCGCAGTGCGATTTTCGACATTCTGTACGGCCAGGGCATTTCGCGCTCCGGCGAGCTCATTGACCTGGGCATTGAGGCCAAGATCATTGAGCAGAGCGGCTCGTGGTTCGCCTTTGGCTCGGAAAAGCTGGGCCAGGGCCGCGAAAAAGTGCGCGCCCTGCTGGACGAAAACCCCGATCTGCGCAATCAGATCGAAGCCAAGGTGGTGGAATTTCTGGGCCTGCATCCGCAGGAAAGCGTGCCCGCCGCCGATGACGATTTGGACGAGGCCCCCCCCACCCCCGAGTACGACTGACCACAACATTCAGGCCCTTTGTTCCGGGCAGGGCGCGTCGCTCCAAGGGTTGTGCGGCGCGCCCTGCCGCGCGCAGCCCCTGCACTCTACGGAGCCCCTATGCTCACCGCCAAAGAAATCCGCCGCCGTTACCTGGAGTTTTTTCACCGTCACCAGCACGCCATTGTGCCTTCCGGGCCCATCATCCCGCCCAACGACCCCACCCTGCTCTTCACCAACGCGGGCATGGTGCAGTTTAAAAAGCTCTTTCTGGGCGAGGAAAAGCGCGCCTACAGCCGCGCCACCACCTGTCAGAAGTGCCTGCGCGTTTCCGGCAAGCACAACGACCTGGAAAATGTGGGCCGCACCGCGCGCCACCACACTTTTTTTGAGATGCTGGGCAATTTTTCCTTTGGCGACTACTTCAAGCGCGAGGCCATAACCTGGGCCTGGGAATTTGTGACCAAAGAGCTGGGCCTGCCCAAAGAAAAGCTCTGGGTCACGGTCTACCGCGAGGACGACGAGGCCGCCGCCCTCTGGGCCGAGCTGGCCGGGCTGCCGGAAGAACGCATCGTGCGCATGGGCGAGAAGGACAACTTCTGGACCATGGGCGATACGGGCCCCTGCGGCCCTTGCTCCGAAATCTATGTGGACCAGGGCGAAGCCATGGCCTGCGGCCCGGAGTGCGGCATCGGCAAGTGCGATTGCGACCGCTTCCTGGAAATCTGGAACCTGGTCTTCACCCAGTTTGACCAGGCCGCCGACGGCACGCGCACGCCCCTGGCCCGGCCCAACATCGACACTGGCATGGGCCTGGAGCGCATGGCCGCCGTGGTGCAGGGCAAGCGCTCCAACTTTGATTGCGACCTCTTTCAGGAAATCATCCAGTACGCGGCGGGTCTTGCGGGCGTGACCTACAGCTACAGCGCCCCGGACGCCAACGACGTGGATACGGCCCTGCGCGTCATTGCCGACCACAGCCGCGCCGCGGCCTTCCTCATCGCCGGGGGCGTCCTGCCTTCCAACGAAAGCCGCGGCTATGTGCTGCGCCGCCTTATCCGCCGGGCCCTGCGTTTCGCCACCCTCATGGGCGTGCACGAACCCTTCATGCACAAGGTGGCCCGCAAGGTCACGGAGGTCATGGGCGACGCCTACCCAGAGCTGGTGGAACACGCGGATTTCATCGCCCGCGCCGTATTCGAGGAGGAGCAGCGCTTTTCCCTTACCCTGCAAAAGGGCCTGGAACTGCTGGACGAAGAGCTGGGGGCCCTCAAGGCTGCGGGCCAGACCGTCATCCCCGGCGACTTCTGCTTCAGGCTCTACGATACTTACGGCTTCCCCCTGGACATTGTGACGGACGTGGCCGAAAAGCGCGGCTTTGCCGCCGACGCGGCGGGCTTTGAGACCCACATGGCCCAACAGCGCGCCCGCGCCCGCGAACACCAGAAAAAAGGCGGCCTGCTGGGCCAGAGCAGCGCGGGGGCCAGCCCCTTCCAGCCTCTGCTGGATGCGGGCCTGAGCAGCGCCTTTGTGGGCTACGAACGCCTGACGGCCCAAAGCCCCGTTACGGCCCTGCGCGACAGCGCGGGCGCGGCCGTGGAGGTGCTGGGCGAGGGCGAAACGGGCTATGTGGTCACGGAAAGCACGCCCTTCTACGGCGAAGGCGGCGGCCAGGCCGGGGACGCGGGCCGCCTGCGCAGCGCTTCGGGCGCGGCCGCGGTGCGCACGACCCTCAAGCCCGCGCCCGCCTTGCTGGTGCACGAAGTGCATGTGGATTCGGGCGAGCTGCGCCTAGGCGACACGGTGGAGCTGACCGTGGATGAAGACCGCCGCGCGGCCACAGCCCGCAACCACACCTGCACCCACCTCCTGCATGCGGCCCTGCGCCGGGTGCTGGGCAGCCACGTCAAGCAGGCCGGATCCCTGGTGGACGGCGCGCATCTGCGCTTCGACTTTTCCCACATCGCGGCCCTGAGCCCTGAGGAGCTGGCCGCCGTGGAGCGCCAGGTCAACCGCGCCATTATGGCGGATATGCCCGTCGCCACCCAAGTTATGCCCGTGGCCGAAGCCATGGCCAGCGGGGCCATGGCCCTGTTCGGCGAAAAGTACGGTGATACCGTGCGTGTGCTCACTGTAGCTGCCCCAGGGGCCGACGAGCCCGAATCCGTGGAGTTGTGCGGCGGCACGCACCTGGCGCGCACGGGCCAGGCGGGCGCGTTCCTCATTGTTTCTGAAAGCGGCGTGGCCGCCGGGGTGCGGCGCATTGAGGCCGTTACCGGCTGGAACGCCTACGCCCGCGCCGTGGAGCAGCGGGCCGAGCTGGGCTCCCTGGCCGAGATGCTCAAGGCCCGCCCCGGCCAGCTGGCCGAGCGCGTGCAGGCCCTGCACGCCGAGATCAAAAAACTGCGCAAAGCCTCGGAAAAGGCCGCCCCCGCCACGGGCGCGGACCTGGCCGCCCAGGTCAAGGAAATCAACGGCCTGCGCCTGCTGGCCGCCCGCCTGGACGGCGTGCCCGTCAAGGCCCTGCGCGGCCTCATGGACGACGTGCGCTCCCGCCTGCCGGAAAAGGCCGTGGCCTGCCTGGCCACGGTGGAGGACGGCAAGGTGGGCCTGCTCGTCTATGTTTCCAAAGACCTGCACAACAGATTCACGGCCCCCGCCCTGATCAAGGAGGCGGCGGCCCCGTGCGGCGGTTCGGGCGGCGGCCGCCCGGACATGGCCCAGGCCGGCGGCACAAAGCCCGAAGGCCTGGAAGCCGCCTTCGCCCTGTTACACCAGCGCCTGCTGGACGCATAAGGACATATACGCCATGATCGGCATCTCCAAACTTTACTGCGGCCAGGTGGAGCCTTCAGACGCCCTGCGCTACGGGCGGCAATCGGGCAAGCTGCCCTCCCACCTTCTGCAATTCTCCAAAGATAAGAAGCCCGTTGTGGTCTGGAACATGACCCAGCGCTGCAACCTCAAGTGCGTGCACTGCTACGCCAAGGCCGTGCCCGTGGACGGCGAAGACCAGATCAGCACCGCTCAGGCCAAGGCCATGATCGACGATCTGGCCGCCTACGGCGCGCCGGTCATGCTCTTTTCCGGCGGCGAACCCCTGGTGCGCAAAGACCTGGTGGAGCTGGCCAGCCACGCCACGGCCGCGGGCATGCGCGCGGTCATCTCCACCAACGGCACGCTCATCACCAAGGCCAAGGCCCGCGAGCTCAAGTCCGTGGGGCTCTCCTATGTGGGCGTCTCCCTGGACGGCATGGAGCCCGTGCACGACAAGTTCCGCGCCGTGCCCGGAGCCTTCAAAAAAGCCCTGGAGGGCATTGCCAACTGCCAGGCCGAGGGCCTCAAGGTGGGCCTGCGCTTTACCATCAACAAGCGCAATGTGGCCGAAATCCCCGGCATCTTCCGCCTCCTGCGCGAGCTGGAAGTGCCCCGGGCCTGTTTCTACCACCTGGTCTATTCCGGCCGCGGCTCCGACCTCATCAAGGAAGACCTGGACCACAGCGAAACCCGCCAGGTGCTGGACCTGATCATGGACGAAACCCGCGCCCTGTTCGACGCGGGCAAGCCCAAAGAAATCCTCACCGTGGACAACCACGCCGACGGCCCCTACGTCTGGATGCGCCTCCAGCGGGAAGACCCCAAGCGGGCCGCAGAGGTCTTTGAGCTCCTGCAGTACAACGAAGGCAACAACTCCGGCCGGGGCATCGGCTGCATCTCCTGGGACGGCAAGGTCCACGCCGACCAGTTCTGGCGGCAGCACGTTTTCGGCAACGTGCTGGAGCGCCCTTTCTCCCAGATCTGGGACGACCCCTCCATTGAGTTGCTGCACCAGCTCAAGGACAAAAAATCCCACGTCAAGGGCCGCTGCGCCAGGTGCCGCTACCTCAACATCTGCGGCGGCAACTTCCGCGCCCGCGCCGAGGCCTTCTACGGCGACATCTGGGCCCAGGACCCCGCCTGTTATCTCACGGATGAAGAAATAGGGCTGTAAAGAAGTTTCTGGTGGGGGGAAGGAGAACCTTTTGTTCACAAAAGATTCCCCCCCCCACCGCCCTTTCCTCTTCAAAAACTTTTCTCCCCTCCGGCAACGCGACAGGCGTATCCTGCCGGAGCGGCCCCCTTCCCCCTTCCCTGCGCAGGGCATATGATCCTCATCCACCTCTACGGCATACTGCTCTTCCTCTATGTGACCTTCCGGCTCATCCTGCCCGCGCCTTTGTCGCATGGGGGCAAGGCTCTGGCCGTCGCGCTTGTTTTTCTGGCCTCGCAGTTCCATCTTTGCATCCGCCTGCTGTTCGGCTCGCTCAGCTCGCCGGAGCTGCCTTACCCCCTGCTTCTGGGCCTGAGCTACGCCTTTGTGGCCCTGACCCTCATTTTTGCCCTGCTGCTGCTCCGCGACCTTGTTTTCCTGGGGCTGTTTCTTGCGCGCAGGCTCGCGCCGGCAACCAGGGTTCCCTTTTCGCCTGGCCGCAGGGCCGTGGTGCTCTCTGGCCTGGGGCTGACACTGGGCGCGTACGGCGTGAAACAAGGGCTCAAAACGCCGGAGGTCCGCACTACGGAAGTGCCGCTGCCGCGCCTGCCCGCAGCCCTGGACGGCCTTACGGTGGTGCAGCTGACCGATCTGCACGCCTCGGCCCTCTTGCCCGCGCCCCGCGTGGCGGCCATTGTGGCTGCCGTCAACGATCTGCGGCCAGATCTCATCCTCTGCACCGGCGATCTGGTGGACGGCAGCACGGAAAACCGCCGCGACGACGTGGCCCCCCTGGCGCGCTTACGCGCCCGCTACGGCGTCTACGCCTGCGAGGGCAACCACGAATACTACGCGGATTACGAGGGCTGGATGCGGCATTTCGCCGCATTGGGCCTGCCGCTGCTGCACAACGCCCACACGATTCTGGAGGTCAGGGGGCACCCTCTGGTCATCGCGGGCCTCAACGACCCCATGGCCCCCCTCTTCGGCAGGCCCGGCCCGGACGTGGAAAAAGCCCTGGACGGCGCACCGGCCGGGGCCACAACTCTGCTTCTGGCCCACCAGCCCGTCTTTGCGCGCGGCAACGCCGCCTGCGGCGTTGACCTCCAGCTTTCCGGGCACGCCCACGGCGGGCAGATGCTGGGCTTGGACCAGATCGTGGCCGCCCGCAACGACGGTTTTCTGCGCGGGCTTTACGAGCTGGAGGCCATGCGACTGTTTGTCAGCCCCGGCGCGGGCCTCTGGGCGGGCTTCCCCGTCCGCCTGGGCGTGCCCGCGGAGATCTCCCGCCTGGTGCTGCGCGCGGCATAGGGCATTTTTAAGGCCAATATGCTCCGGACCATGGCAACCGGCCCTGCCCGCGCGGCATCCCCGCGCCCCAGGCGGGCAGACGCCGCGCCCGCCGGACGCCCTTGACAGGACCGCGCTCCGGCAGGACAATACGCCTATTTGAAAACCCCCGCACCGCGCTTGCGTTGCGGCCGCAGAACATAAAAGGATACACGCCATGACCGCATTTCACAGGGGCCGCCGCCTGCGCTGGACCCCGGAGCTCCGTACCCTGGTCCGCGAGACCCCGCCGCTGCTGGCCGAAGACCTGATCATGCCTTACTTTGTGGTGGAAACCGCCGACGCGGACTTTCGCAAAGAAATCCCCTCCATGCCCGGCCAGTGCCAGCTCAGCCTGCAGGAGCTGGAAAACCAGGTGGCCCGGGCCGTGGATACGGGCCTCCATGCCGTGATCCTGTTCGGCATTCCGGCCACCAAGGACGAGCAGGCCAGCGGCGCCTACGCCGAGGACGGCATTGTCCAGCGGGCCGTGCGTCTGCTTAAGCGGCGTTGGCCCAGCCTGCTGGTCATTACCGACGTCTGCCTCTGCGAATACATGAGCCACGGCCACTGCGGCGTGCTCATGCCCGACGGCGCGGTGCTCAACGACGCCACCCTGCCCCTGCTGGCCAAAACCGCCGTAAGCCACGCCGAGGCCGGAGCCGACATGGTGGCCCCCTCGGACATGATGGACGGCCGCGTGGCCGCCATCCGCCAGGCCCTGGACGACGGCGGCCTTACGGAAACGCCCATCCTTTCCTACGCCGTCAAGTACGCCTCGGCCTACTACGGCCCCTTCCGCGACGCGGCCGAGAGCACCCCGGCCTGCGGCGACCGCAAGTCTTACCAGATGGACCCGGCCAACGCCCGCGAAGCCCTTATCGAAGCCCTGGCCGACCTGGACGAAGGGGCCGACGCCCTCATCGTCAAGCCCGCCGGGCCGTACAGCGATATCCTCCGCCTGGTGCGCGAGCACGTGAACGTGCCCCTCTGCGCCTACCAGGTCAGCGGCGAATACTCCCTCATCCGCGCCGCCGGGCTCAACGGCTGGATCGACGAGCGCGCCGTTATGCTCGAATCCCTTACCGGGCTCAAGCGCGCGGGCGCGGATATGCTCATCACCTACTTCACCGAAACCCTGCTCAAGGAAAGGCTGGTCCGCTGATGTCCCACCACGCCACGCACCCCGGCGGATCCGCCCTGGGCGGCAACCCCGCCTGCGGCCTGCCCGACGCCGTGCCCGACGCTGCGGCCCTCTCCGGCGGACAGGCGCGCAAAGGCCCTGAGGGGCATCCCGGCGGCAGGCCCCGCCCCGCCCTGCTCCCGGACGGCAGCCCCGTGTGCCGCCTTATCGCCTGGGAGGTCACCCGCTCCTGCAACCTGGCCTGTAAGCACTGCCGGGCCGAGGCCCATCCGGAGCCCTACCCCGGCGAGCTTTCCACAGCCGAGGCCAAGGCCCTGATCGACACCTTCCCCCAGGTGGGCCGCCCCATCATCATCTTCACCGGCGGCGACCCCATGATGCGGCCCGACGTTTACGAGCTGGTGGCCTACGCCCACGCCAAGGGCCTGCCCTGCGCCTTTTCGCCCAACGGCACCCTCATCACCCCGGAAACGGCGGCCAGCATCAAAGCCGCCGGCGTTAACCGCTGCTCCATCTCCATCGACGGACCGGACGCGGCCAGCCACGACAGCTTCCGCGGCGTGCCCGGCGCGTTTGCGGCCAGCCTGCGGGGCATAGAATACCTCAAGGCCGTGGGCGTGCCTTTCCAGATCAACACCACCGTCACCCGCAACAACCTCAGCAGCTTCAAAAAAATTTTCGAGCTCTGCGAACGCCTGGGGGCCGACGCCTGGCACATTTTTCTGCTGGTGCCCATGGGCCGCGCCTCCGGCCTGGCGGATCAGGTCATCACCGCCCAGGAATACGAAGACGTGCTGCACTGGTTCTACGACTTCCGCAAGAGCACCAAAATGCACCTCAAAGCCACCTGCGCGCCGCACTACTACCGCATCATGCGCCAGCGCGCCCGGGAAGAAGGCCTGAGCGTCACGCCCGAAACCTTCGGCATGGACGCCCTCACCCGCGGCTGTCTGGGCGGCACGGGCTTCTGCTTCATCAGCCATGTGGGCCAGGTGCAGCCCTGCGGCTATCTGGAGCTCAATTGCGGCAACGTGCGCACAACGCCCTTCCCTGAAATCTGGCGCAGCAGCGAGTACTTCCTGCAATTCCGCGACCAGTCCTGCTACAAGGGCAAGTGCGGCGCGTGCGAATACCACAAGGTCTGCGGCGGCTGCCGCGCCCGCGCCTACAGCATGGATAACGACCACCTGGGCGAAGAGCCCCTCTGCACCTACATCCCGGCCAAACTGCGACCCAAGGGAGAACAGCCATGACCCAGGCCCGCGCCTCCGCCGCCCCCGACGCTTCCGCGCCCCAGGAGCCCCTGGACCGCACGGACCGCCAGCTGCTCAACATCATCCAGACCGCCTTCCCCCTGGCCCCCCGCCCCTACGCCGTGCTGGGCGAACAACTGGGCATCAGCGAGCAGGAAGCCTTTGAACGGGTGCGCGCCCTCAAGGCCCGCAACATCATCCGCCGCCTGGGGGCCAACTTCCAATCCGCCAAGCTGGGCTACGTTTCCACCCTCTGCGCGGCCAAAGTTCCCGAGGCGAAAATGGCGGCCTTTGTCGCGCGCGTTAATGCCGAGCCGGGCGTCACCCACAATTACCAACGCGAACACGCCTACAATATCTGGTTCACCCTCATCAGCCCCTCGCGGGAAGAGGCGCAGAGCACCCTGGACGCCATCAGCCGGGATACGGGCATCGGCATCCTCAACTTGCCCGCCACCAAACTGTTCAAAATCCGGGTGGACTTCCGCATGGACAACCCGGCGGACGAGGCGTAAAAATCCCCCTCGCAGGCCGCCTGGCGGGCTGCGGCCCCTGCCGTAGCCCGGCCCCGCCCCTAAAACGTTTCGCCGTTGCACAACGGCGCACTTGCCTTTGCCCGCTTTCTCGCGTACAGGGCAATAAATTGTCTACTGTTTTTCTAGATTAAGAACATCCCCGCCCCGCCGCCGTCGCGCAGGACCAGGCCCCAGCCGCATGGCCCCATGCGCCGCCGCACGAACCCGGAGCGAACCGAGGGTATGCGCATGAACAAAGTGCCTTTTGCCGCCGCACGCGGCCGCGCCCCGCGCGCCGCAGTCCTGGCCCTGAGCTGCCTGTGCTGGCTGCTGGTCGGGCTTGCCGCCGTGGGCCGCGCCGCGCCGCCTGTGCCCGAACACGGCGCAGTGGCGGTCTGCTCCGCCATCCTCTACGATCTGGATCAGGACGCCATTCTTTTTGAGCAGAACGCCGATGTGCCCATCCCCCCGGCCTCCCTCACCAAGGTGCTTTCCATGTTCCTGGCCCTGGACCAGATTCGCGCCGGGCTCGCCAGCCTGAACAGCCCCGTGACCGTCAGCCGCCTGGCCGCACGCACCGGCGGCTCGCGCATGGGCCTGCGCCAGCGCGAACAGCTCACCCTGGAACAGCTCCTCACCGGCATGGCCGTGTCCTCCGGCAACGACGCCAGCACCGCTGTGGCCGAATTCGTGGGCGGCTCCGTGCCCGCCTTCGTCAACATGATGAACGCCAAGGCCCGCAGCCTGGGCATGCGGGACAGCGTCTTCCGCAATCCCCACGGCCTGCCCGCCCGCGGGCAGGTGACCACCGCCCGCGACATGCTGGCCCTTGCCCGCGCCTACCTGCGCACCTATCCGGAAGCTCTGCGCTTCCACAGCACCCATGTGCTCAACCACCGGGGCAGCGTCACCTGGAACCGCAACCCCCTCCTGGGCCAGTACCCCGGCGCGGACGGCCTCAAAACCGGCTGGACCAACGCCTCCGGCTACAATCTCATCTTTACCGCCACCCAGGGCAACCGCCGCCTCCTGGCCGTGATCATGGGCGCGCCAGACTCCCGCACCCGCAGCGTGGAAGCCTTCCGCCTGCTGGACGCGGGCTTCAAAGTCTGCGCCAACCAGGCCGTCTCCGTGGCCGCCGCCCTGGATGCCCTGCCCCCCAACGCCTACCGGCCCGATCCGCACCTCCTGGCCCGCGAGGCCAGCCGCCTCTACGCCGGCGCAGACCAGACCCCGCGCAAACAACAGGTGCGCAAGGCCGCCCGCCAGCAGGATAAACACCTCAAAGCCGCCAAAACCAAAAAGGCCGCCGGCCAGAAAGCCGCCCGCCACAAACGCGCCGACGGCCAGGCCGCCCGCCGCGTTGCCGCAGCTAACCAAGCAAGTTAAAAGGATTTGGGGGAATATTTTTGTGGGGGGAAGGGGGGACTTTTGTGTACAAAAGTCCCCCCTTCCCCCCACGCCCCCCATCCCCTTCAAAAAACTTTTCTCCCCTCAGGCAACACGCAGAACGCACCCAGGCTGAACGGCTGCACGCTTCTCACGGCAGTACACCTTCCGGCTGGGGCGTCCAGGGCGGCGGGACGCTGCGGATTTTGGCCGCCGCGCTCTTGGCATGGGCATCCGGAAGAACGGCGGCAAGGGCCTCTGGCAAGGGCCTCTGGCAAGGGCAACGGCAGCGACGGCAAGGGCAACGGCAAGGGCATCCGGGGCGGCGGGACGCTGCGGATTTTGGTCCCTGGCAAGGAAGCGGCCCCGCCCGGACGGGGATAGTACTCTTAGGGCATTTCAACTTTGAAATGCCCTGGCGGCTGCGTGAGCAGACGCCCGCTGTGGAGGCGTAAGCGCAATTTATTTGCGCTGTTAAGCGCCGAAACAAGCGTGCCTTAAACGTTGAGAATGCCTGTTCTCAAAGGTAATCTGCTTCAGGTACAGACCCGGCCGGAAAGGGGCCGCTGACGCCGCTGGCCGCAAGGCCGCCGCGCTCTTGGCAAGGGCATCCGGAAGAACGGCGGCAAGGGCCTCTGGCAAGGGCGACGGCAGCGACGGCAAGGGCCTCTGGCAAGGGCCTCTGGCAAGGGCGACGGCAGCGACGGCAAGGGCAACGGCAAGGGCATCCGGCAGCGACGGCAAGGGCAACGGCAAGGGCATCCGGCAGCGACGGCAAGGGCAACGGCAAGGGCATCCGGCAGCGACGGCAAGGGCAACGGCAAGGGCATCCGGGGCGGCGGGACGCTGCGGATTTTGGTCCCTGGCAAGGAAGCGGCCCCGCCCGGACGGGGATAGTACTCTTAGGTACAGACCCGGCCGGAAAGGGGCCGCTGACGCCGCCAGGGGGCAAAATCCGCGCGTCCCGCCGCCCCGGATAATATAACAAAAATCAAAGGCCACGCCGCCGCCTACACCCCCCCGCCCCGCACTGCGGGCCATGCCCGTCGCAGAGCTGATAGTCGCCGCCCGCAATGCGCAGCCGCCGCCCATTGACCAGGGCTTCCGCCACTTTGCGGCGCGCCGCGGCATAAATGCTCTGCACCGTGGTGCGGGCAATGCGCATCTTTTCTGCACAGGACTCCTGGTTGAGCCCTTCCAGATCAATAAGGCGCACGGCCTCGTATTCATCCACCGTCATGACCACCTCGCCCTGCGGCGGGCGCGGCCCCAACGGCCCGAAGCTGTCGCTCTCCGGCAGACAGCAGACCCTGCGCCATTTTCTGGGACGCGGCATGGATTGACCTCAGCGTTGGATTCCTGAAAAAAACCGGGGCGCGCGGCCCCGCTTCCTGCACTTGCAGGTTACGCTTCCTGCGTCGGTTTGTAAAAATCCGACGGCGACGGACGCGGGGCGTTGCCCGCCGCCATCGGTCCTTTGGAACCCTTTGCCTTTGCCAAACCAGAGCGGCAAAGGCAAGCGGACGCGCGCTCCGGCTTTTGCCGCCCCGCCCCACGGCGGGGCAGATGGAGCAGAAGCCGGATTCTGACGCGCCGGAAGCCCCCACGTAGGCGGGGAACCGCGTCAGATGCGGCCCGCCCGCGTGGCGTCAGGGATTACGCTTTTTCGGCATCGGGCCCGCTGGCGACCACAGGGGCGGCGTCGGGCGCGGCGGGCGCTGCCGGGGCGGCCGCCCGGCCCTGCCCCATGCCCATTCCTTGGCCCATGCCCATTCCTTGGCCCATGCCCATTCCTTGGCCCATGCCCATTCCTTGGCCCATGCCCATTCCTTGGCCCATGCCCTGGCCACGGCCTCTGCCGCGCCCCTGGCCCATGCCCTGACCATTGCCCTGGCACGCGCCGCGCCGCTGGCCGCAACGCCGCGCCCGTCCCATGCCCCGGCCCTGCGCCGGGCCTGCTTCCTGACCTGCGGCCTGGGCCGCATCCGCGCCGTTCTGCGCGTTGCCGCACGTTCCCATGCCCCGCCCGGTGCGGGAACCCTTGCCTTCAGGACCTGTGTGATTGTAACAAGGCATATTGCCCTCCTTGTGTGCAGGGGCGCCGCGGGGTATCCTTTCAGGTCGGCCCCTGGGCCCTGCGTTTCTCTTGCCAGAATTGGCGGGAGTTGTTATTTGACATATGTCGTAAATCCATTTAGGCCCAGTTTATGACATATGTCAATAAAAATTCTGGGCAGCTTAAAAACTTTTACCTCAGGAAGGCAAATTCCCATGAGCGAACAGTGCAGTCACGAGTGCGGCGCCTGCGGGGAGCAGTGCGCGGAGCGCCAGGCGGAGCAGACGGATTTTCACGTCAAGCCGCACCCGCAGAGCCGCGTGGGCAAAGTGGTGGCGATCATGAGCGGCAAGGGCGGGGTGGGCAAATCCCTGGTCACGGCCCTGCTGGCTACGGGCATGACCCGGCGGGGGCGGCAGAGCGCCGTTCTGGATGCGGACATCACCGGCCCTTCCATCCCCAAAATCTTCGGCCAGCACGGCAAGGCCATGGCCAACGAATCCGGCCTGCTGCCGGTGCGCAGCCAGGGCGGGGTGCAGATCATGTCCATGAACCTGCTGCTGCCGGGCGAAAGCGATGCCGTCATCTGGCGCGGGCCCATCATCGGCGGGGTGGTCAAGCAGTTCTGGTCTGAAGTGATCTGGAAGGATGTGGACTACATGTTTGTGGACATGCCCCCAGGAACGGGCGACGTGCCCCTGACCGTATTCCAGTCCCTGCCTGTGGACGGCATTGTGGTGGTGACCTCGCCCCAGGATCTGGTTTCCATGATTGTGGAGAAGGCCATCGACATGGCCCGGCAGATGGATATCCCCATCCTGGGCCTGGTGGAAAACATGGCCTACTTCAAATGCCCGGACAACGGCAAGGAGTACAAAATTTTCGGTGAGAGCCGCCTGGACGAGGTGGCCGCGCGCCACCACCTGCCCGTGCTGGGCCGCCTGCCCATTGATCCGGCCCTGGCCGCGGCCTGTGACGCCGGAAACGTGGAATCCGTCGCCGGGCCCTGGCTGGACAAGGCCCTGGACGCGGTGGAGGGCCTGGAGGCCCGGCCCGCAGCCTGAACCTCCGCGCCTGCGCCGCGCTTTCTGCGGGCGGCAGGCCTGCGGCCCCGCAAGGCTCGCAGGTCTGCCGCCTGTCTTTACCTTTGGGGCAGACTGGGGCTATGGTTCGGGAAACCAAGGAGCAGCCTATGCGCACCTATCAGCAGTTCATCAACGGCAAACTGGTTTCCCGTCCCGGTCAGGGCATGATTGAGGTGGAAAACCCCTCTACCGGAAAAATTATGGCCCAGACCCCCAACGGCGGGCGCGAAGACGCCCTGGAGGCCCTGGAGGCCGCCCACAAGGCTCAGGAGGCCTGGGCCGCGCAGCCCGCCGCCGCCCGCGGCGCGTACCTCAAGCAGATGGCCGCCCTGGTGCGCAAGCACCGCACAGAGCTGGCCCGTCTGCTGGCCGAAGAACAGGCCAAAACCCTGCCTCTGGCCTATGCGGAAATTGACGGCACCGCGGAATATTTCGATTATTACGCCGGATGGTCCCGCATCTATGAGGGCGAAATCATCCAGAGCGACCGCCAGCGCGAAAACATCCTGCTCTACCGCCAGCCCATCGGCGTAGTGGCGGGCATCTGCCCCTGGAACTTCCCCTTCTTTGTCATGGCCCGCAAGGTGGCCCCCTCCCTGCTCACCGGTTGCACGGCCGTTATCAAGCCCAGCAGCATCGCGCCCGTAACGGTCATGGAATTTGCCAAAATGGTGGCCGAGCTGGACCTGCCCGCCGGCGTGCTCAACTTTGTCACCGGCGGCGGCTCCACCCTGGGCGAGGCCCTTTCCTCCAGCCCGCTGGTGGACATGGTTACCCTTACCGGCAGTGTGGAGGCCGGCCAGCGCATCATCGCCGCCAGCGCGGCCAACGTCACCAAGGTTTCCCTGGAGCTGGGCGGCAAGGCCCCGGTCATCGTCTGCGCCGATGCCGACCTGGACCTGGCCGTGCGCGGCGTCACGGCCTCGCGCACCATCTTCAGCGGGCAGGTCTGCAACTGCGCCGAGCGCCTCTATGTGCAGGACAGCATTGCGGAACAGTTTGCCGACAAGCTGGCCGAAGCCTTTGCCAAGGTGCGCCTGGGCGATCCCTTTGACGAGCCCGCCCCCGACATGTGCAGCCAGATCAGCGCCGAGCACCTGGAAAAAATCGACGGCATGGTCAAGCGCGCCAAGGCCGACGGCGCGGAGACCATTACCGGCGGCGCGCCCCTGAGCCGCGGCGCGGGCTACTTCTACGCCCCCACCCTGCTGGGCAACTGCCGCCAGGATATGGAAATCGTGCGCAAGGAAGTGTTCGGCCCCGTGCTGCCCATGCTCACCTTCCACACCCTGGATGAGGCCATTGCCATGGCCAACGACTGCGAATACGGGCTCACCTCCTCCATCTTCACCACCAAGCTCACCAACACACTGGAGGCCGTTAACCGCCTCAAGTTCGGTGAAACCTACGTCAACCGCGAGCACTTTGAGGCCATGCAGGGCTTCCACGCCGGGTGGCGCAAGTCCGGCATCGGCGGGGCCGACGGCAAGCATGGCCTGATGGAGTATCTGCAGACCCATGTGGCTTATATCGACTATTAAGCGCCAGCGCTGCGCTTACAGCGCGGGCTATGCGGGGGGCGGTTTCGCCCCCCTTTTTTTCGCCCTGCAAACAATGCGGAAGGCTGGCGCAGCGATGCTGCCGCAAACGCTTTCCGCCATGTTTCTGCGGGGCGGAGCAGGAAGCCGGGCGATACCCGGACCGCAGGCTTGCCTGCCCTGCGGCCGCCCCCTTTATGCGCGCGTAACAACCTGGAAGGACACCCGGACAGCAGCGCAAGAATACAAAACCGCCTGCCCAGGGTGAGCCTGTCGCGTCCCCTGAGGGGGAAAAGTTTTTTTGAAGGGGATGGGGGGCGTGGGGGGGAAGGGGAAACTTTTGTTCACAAAAGTTTCCCCTTCCCCCCCACAAAAAAGATCTGCTCTGCAGCGCTCGTTACTTGCCGGCTTTGGCGGCGGCTTCGCGGGCGGCGGGGCTCATGTGGCAGGGGCGGCAGCCATTGAATTTGGCGTAGCGGGCCGGATCCTGGGCTTTTTTCTGGGAGTGGCAGCCGTAGCAGGAGCGGTCGGAATTTTTGGAGTGGAAGGCCATGAACATGCTCATGGGGTCGCGTTCGCGCGCGCCGGGAGTAGCGTGGCATTCCGTGCAGGAGACGTAGCGGTCGTCGCCGGGGTTCTCGTGGTGGCAGTGGATGCAGCTGATGCCTTTGTGCGCCGTATGGGGGAACATGACGCTCATGCGGTCGGAGTTGCCGCCTTCGATCTTGATGGGATTTTTGATGATCTGCGACATTTCCTTAATGGTGCGGGCCTGCGCGTTGCCCGCCCACCAACAGGTCAGGGCCAGCATGAGAACAACAGCGTACTTCATTGGTGCTTCCTCCAGCGAGCGGTTGCGCCCGGCGAACCCGCCGTGCGTCCATAGGGGTTAAAAGGTGTTCCAGAACGAAGGGCGGAGCGGGTGCAGCTTTTTGCGGGCCGCCACCATATCCAGGTGCAGCATGCCCAGGGCCAGGGCGTCGGGGTCGGGCACGGTGTCACGTTCCCGCAGATCCACGGTGGGGCAGTAGCCTTTGCACTTGGCGCACCAGTCCAGGCGTTCGCCGTGGGCCGGGCCGCTTTCGCGCAGGATCTCCATAACGTCGTTGCCTTCGGCCCCACAGGCCGGGCAGGCCCCGCGCCGGAACTGCCAGTTGGCCCCGCACAGGCCGCAGTGGAGGTGCTTTTTGCCCCCGCCGCCCACCAGGTAGGCGTTTTTTTCGTCCACGGCGGGCTTGTCCAGCCAGCCCAGGATGGGCAGCGCCCCGCACACGGGGCAGCAGCCTTCGCGCCACAGGCCGCCCTCGTCCCACGGGGAGGGCGCGCCTTCCGGCGCGGCCTGGGCCGCAAGGCCGCGCAGCACGGCCCCGGCTATGATCTGCGCCGCAAATTCCAGTACCGGCGGCTCCAGGCCCCAGTCTTCGGCCAGGCGGGCCAGCGCGGCGTGGTCGTCGGCCGCCACGGCCCGGACCAGCGCCTCCTGCGCGTGGACGTGCGCCGCATCTTCGGCCAGCAGGGCGGCTTCCAGGGCGGGCAGGGCGGCCCCCACGCCTTTGAGCTCCCGCAGGTGCGGCAGCAGGGTTCCGGCCGCCAGGCGCAGGGGCGCGGCGCTGCCCGTGAAATCCGCATCGGCCAGCAGGGGCACGCCCTGGCGCAGGCGATCGGGGTTCAGGGGGGGAAGGGCCAGGCCGGCTTCCGTGAGGGCGGCGGCCATGGGGGCGGCCAGGTCGGCGCGGGCGCGCAGCAGGGGGGCAAAGGCGTGCAGTACGGGGTCCAGCACGGGCCGCCAGGCGTGGAGTTCGTCCAGGGTGCGGTTCACCTGTTCGGTCGTGCGGGCAAGGGTAAGGGGCATGAGCGCTCCGGGAAAAAAGTGGGGAAGAAGGACGGCCAAGGCCATCCGCTGGAGAATAGTACCGCCCTGTGGGCATTTTTACAACTCCAGGGCGGCGGCTTCTTTGCGGGAAGCCGCTTTTTTGCGGGGGAGCGGCCTTGGCCGCTCCCCCGTGGGGGCCTTACATGAAGGCGGCGTATTCGTAATAGTGTTCTTTTTCCTCAGCCAGCAGGTAGATGACGCTTACCTCGGTGAAGTCGGCCAGGAAGGCCTTGGGGAAGCGCTTGCGGGCTTCTTCCAGACGTTTCTGGGCGAGCGGCAGGATCTCTTCCCGTTCGCCGAAGACCATGGTTCCCGTGGGGCAGGTCTTGACGCAGATGGGCTGCATGCCGGCGGAAACGCGGTCGATGCACATGTCGCACTTGGCGAGCATGCCGGTTTTGGGGTCGCGGCGGGGGATGTTGTACGGGCAGGCGTCAATGACGGCCTGGGCGTCTTCCTCGCTGAGTTGGGCGGATTTTTCCGTAACCAGCACCGCGCCGGTTTTGGGGTCTTTGACGATGGCGCCGGGCACGCTCATATCGGCCACGTCCTTGCAGACAGGCGTGAGGCAATGGCGGCACTGGTCGGGAAAAAAGTTCCAGATGACCGTGCCTTTGGCGTCCATATGCTCATTGAAGCGGACGATTTTGAGGTTGTTGGGGTTGAGGTCCGGCGGATTCTGGTGCGAGCCGCGCTGCTTGGTCTTATTGGCGGGCAGGTTGTGCCACTCTTTACAGGCCAGTTGGCAGCCCCGGCATGCCGTACACCGCGTGGTGTCGACAAGAAAGGTCTTCGGCATTGCTATGCTCCTTGGCAGGCGCGCCCTGTGGGGGACGCGCCCGCCCTGTGGGTCCGATTCCAGAGAAGCGCCCCTGGGGGGCCGCCGCTCTAGCCGATTTCAGTCAACTTCTCGGCCTTGCGCAGATTGACGCAACACGCCTTGGATTCCGGAATAGTGGTGTTGGGGTCAAAGGCCGCCACGGTCAGCCTGTTGGTGGAGTCGCCGCACTTGGGGGTCGTCCAGCCGAAGGCGAAAGGCATGCCCACCAGATGGATGGTCTTGCCCATGACGGTGAAAGGCCGGATGCGCACGGTGACCATGGCGATGGCCTCGCAGGTGCCGCGCGCGCTCTCCAGGATGACGCCGTCGCCGTTTTTGATGCCTTTTTCTTTGGCGAGCTCATGGCTCATTTCCACATAGAGCTGGGGTTCGGCCTCCAGCAGGTTGGGCACGTTGCGGGTTTCGCCGCCGCCGCACCAGTGCTCCGTAAGGCTGTAGGTGGTGAGCACGATGGGGAAGCGCGGGTCCGCGGGCGGGGCTATCTTGTCCATATCCGAGGTATGGAACTTGTAGACCGGGCTGCTCAGCTGGCTGGAGAAGGGGTGGCTCTTGAGCGGGGTTTCCGCGGGCTCGTAGTGCTCGGGGAAGGGGCCGTCCGCCGTGCCCACGCCGTAGAACTGGGCGTGGCCGTCCTTCATCATAATGAAGGGCAGCTTGCCCTTTTCCTTATCGGCCAGGGGCGGCCAGGGGCCGTCGGGCACGTCGCCCACCCATTTGGAGCCGTCCCACTGGATGACGGCCTTTTGGGGGTTCCAGGGCTGGCCGTTGGGATCCACGGAGGCGCGGTTATAAAGGATGCGCCGGTTGACGGGCCAGCACCAGGACCAGTTGGGGAAAAGGCCGATATTGGCCTGCATGGGCGTCTGGCTGGCGTCGCGGCGTTTGGACTTGTTGCCGTCCTCTTCCGTCCAGCTGCCGCTGTAGAGCCAGTTGAGGGATGAGGTCGTGCCGTCGTCCTTGAGCGCCCCGAAGGCGGGCACCTGCTGGCCGCGTTTGTACTGCTTGTTGCCCACCTTGCCGTCGGCCCAGAACTGGCCGTTGATACGGCGGGTCCACTCGGCGGCCACAAACTTGTCCGTCCAGTGCATCTTGAGGATGGGGTCGGGCAGCGTGCCGCCCTGCGCCTGGTACAACCCGCGGATCTTGTTGAACAGGGGCACGATAAGGTCGCCAAAGTCGCGGGCCTCGTAGCCGGGCTTCACGCCCATGTCGAACCACTGCAGCCAGCGGCCGCTGTTGCTGATGGTGCCTTCTTTTTCGATGCGGTGCGCCGAGGGCAGCAGGAAGACTTCCGTCTTGACGTTCTTGGGGTCCACGCCGGGGCGCATCCAGTTGTCCGTGGTTTCGGAGTGGTGGATTTCCGAGCAGACCAGCCAGTCCAGCTTGTCCAGCGCGGCGCGCATTTTGTTGGTGTTGGGGAAGCTGTTCATGGGGTTCACGCCCACAATGAAGCCGCCCCGCATCTTGCCCTGGTACATTTTGTCCATGGCGTACATGTAGGAGCAGTCCTCGCCCGGCTCCAGCTTGGCCAGAAGGTCGTAGCAGAAGTTGTTTTCGGGCGTGGCGGCGTCGCCGAACCAGCCTTTGAGCAGGCTGACCATGTATTTGGGCCGGTTTCCCCACCAGTTGGCGCTGTTTTTGAGCGTGGTGACGGGGGTATTGGCCTTCTGGTAGTCGGCCAGGGCCTGCCAGGGCGCGCGCGGCACGGGCAGGTAGCCCGGCAGGATGTGGTAGAGCAGGGCGTGGTCTGTGGATCCCTGCACGTTGGGCTCGCCGCGCAGAGCGTTGATGCCGCCGCCCGCCACGCCGATGTTGCCCAGCAGAAGCTGGATAAGCGTGGAGGTGCGGATGTTCTGCACGCCCACGGTGTGCTGGGTCCAGCCCAGGGCATAGAGGACGGTGCCCGCCTTGTCCGGCCTGCCGGTGGCGCAGAAGGCCTTGTAGACCTTGAGCAGGTTCTCCTGCGAAACGCCCGTGACGTCCGAGACGTTCTTGAGCGTATAGCGGGAGTAGTGCTTGCGCATGAGGTTGAGCACGCAGCGTTCGTTTTTAAGGCTGGGGTCGATGACCGGCCCGCCGTCCGGGCCCTTGGCCAGGCCCCACTTGCTTTTGTCGTACTTGCGGGTCTGGGGGTCGTAGCCGGTGAAGAGGCCGTCTTTAAAGCCGTAGCCTTCGCCCACCACAAAGGCCGCGTTGGTGTAGTTGAGGACGTAATCTTTGAAGTACAGATCGTTCTCAAGGATATAGTTGATCATGCCGCCCAGGAAGGCAATGTCCGTACCCGATCGCAGGGGCACATGGAAATCGCAGCGGGCGGAAGTACGCGAGAATTTGGGGTCCACGTGCATGAGCACGGCCCCGTTGTCCCTGGCCCGCATGATCCATTTGAAGGCCACGGGATGGTGTTCAGCGGCATTGCTGCCGATAATAAGCACTGCATCGGTATTTTTGATATCGATCCAGTGGTTGGTCATAGCGCCGCGTCCGAACGACTCTGCCAGAGCCGCAACAGTGGGGCTGTGTCAGACCCGCGCCTGGTGGTCCATATGGACAACACCCAGGCCGCGCATGGCTTGATGGATGACGGCGCACTCCTCATTGGAGGCGTGGCTGGTGCCCATCCAGAAAATGGTGTCCAGGCGGTTGACCGTCTGGCCCTTGGCGTTTTTGAGGACCATATCCTTATCGCGGGTTTCTTTAATCCGCTGGGCGATCTGGTTCAGGCACCACTCCCAATCCTTCTCCACCCACTGGTCGCTGTGGGGCGCGCGGTAGAGGGGCTTTTTCAGCCGATGGTCGCTGGTGTACATGGTGAACAGGGCCGCGCCCTTGGCGCAGAGAGCGCCCTCGTTGACGGGGAAGTCCGGATCGCCCTCGGTGGAGACCAGCTTGCCGTCCCGCACATAGGCAATGACCTGACAGCAGACGGAACAGAACGGACAGACGCTGATGACTTCCTTGGCGCCTTCGATTTTGAGCTTGCCGGCATAGGCCTGGGCCTCGCCCAGGTCAAAGCCCAGCTGCCCCAGCGTGAGGCAAAGGACTCCTGCGCCGACGCCCTTGAGGAAACTCCGTCGGGTGCTTTTCATTATACCTCTCCTTGATTTTGCCGATACAGGACGGGCGGGGCCGAGGCAGCCCCGGACGCTCCACTCTGTGCCGCGCCCGTGCGCGGCGTTCTTCCGCATCGGGGGGAATTGTTGTCACCCTATTCCAAAAATCGTGATAGTGCAAGGCTGTGCCATTATTTACAAGAGTCCTCGCCGGTTTTGCCGTCGCGGCCATCTATGCAGAATAGCATACCATTCGGCAGGCGCGGACAGATTCTGGCCCGTGCGCGCCAAAAAAGACGGACTGCCGCTTTTCGGGTGCCCGCCGCGTGGGCGTCGCCTGCCAGGGAGGGGCACGCCCCAAGGGCAACCACGGGTACGCCCTGTTGCCTCGCTGAAGGGGAAAAAAGTTTTTTGAAGGGGATGGGGGGCGTGGGGGGAGGAAGAGGAAACGTTTGGTCAGCTTAGCCCGTTACGACGAAGGAGCTTAGCCCGTTACGACGAAGGAGCTTAGCCCGTTACGACGAAGGAGCTTAGCCCGTTACGACGAAGGAAGTTACGGGCGAAGACAGCAGCGCTAGTTACGGGCGAAGACAGCAGCGCTAGTTACGGGCGAAGACAGCAGCGCTCAAAAGTTTCCCCTTCCCCCCACACAAAAACCATTCTCTCGTGCGGCCGCGCGGGGGATCGCGCCCCGCGCGGCCTGGCCGTGGGTCAGCGCCCTGTGGCCTGAGGAGTGCGCGGCCTTGGGGGCCGCAGGCGCACCAGGCAGCCTGGCCGCACGGCGGAACGGGTAGAAGAGGGAAAGGCGACGGCCGTGTTCTGCTCCAGCAGCAGCTCCAGCACGCCGCGGGGCTTGGGGGGCAGGGCCTGGGCCACGGCCTGGCCCAAGGGGCGGCCTTGCGGGTCCAGCACGGCGCAGGGCGTGCCCGGCGCGGGGGCGGGCGCGCCCAGGAGCAGACACCAGAGGCGCCGGCCTGTTGCCTCGGCCTGCACGCGCAGCACCTCGCCGCAGCCCAGGGCCGCCAGCAGACGCTGGCAGCGGCTGCCCAGGGCAAAGACCAGCACGCCCGCCACAAGGACGGGCAAAAACAAGCTCGCCGCCAGGATAAAGGGGCTCCAGCCCAGCAGCCTTTGCAGCAGGGAAAGGGCGGCCGCGCGCCGGGCGCTGTCGTCGGCGTACACCAGCACGCTCAGGCTCTGGTCGGTGCTTGCGGGCGCGTCGCGAAAGCGGATGCGCAGGCTGTAGCGCCCCGGCTCGGCCGCGGGCCCGGCGGCCACCTGTGCGCGCCACATGCCGTTGCCCATCCAGTAGCCAGTAAAAAATCCTTCCAGGCGGAAGGTCAGGGCCGGGTCCGGCGGGTCGAAGGTGACCTGCAGATCGCTGTCCACAGGATTTTTCAGGGCTGCCGGGCCGGAGACGCTCAGGCTTTCTCCGGGGGTGAGCTCAAGCACGTCCGCGCCGGCGCGCATGAGCCCCTGGATGCCGTCGGCCAGGGCCAGCAGGGCCAGAACCAGCAGGGCGGCGCAGCACGCGCCCAGCCGTCGCTGGACGCCGCGAAAGCGCGCGTATTCACGCCAGGCGGCGTCGGACGCGGCCGCGGAAGCTGCAGGTGGCGGCGTGGGCGTATGGGGCATGGGGGTTCCCTCCTGCGACGGTTATGACCCTGCGGCGGGCGCAAAGCAAGCCTGCGGCGCGGGGGCGTCGGGCCGGGTGCGGGGATCGGCGACGTCAGGCGGCGCTGCCCGGCCGAATGGACAGGGAGGGTCGGCCGCGCGCGGGCAGGGCCTGCGGCGCGGGCTCGGCCACCTGCCAGCGGACCAGGCTTTTGCCGTGGCCGGGCAGCTCCACCAGGCTCTGTCCGACGGCGGGCCAGCGGCGGCGCACCAGGCGGGTCAGCCAGAAGGCCGCGACCCAGGCGGGCACGCTGATGCCGAAAAACCAGGCGCTGAACACCAGCTCGGAGGCCGCGGCGCTGTGCGAGGCCATATACATGGCCACAAACACGGCCGCCACCATCGTCAGGTTGGCCAGCACCCGAATAAGGCCTGCGTACAGGGATTGCCGGTAACTGTTCACGTCTTCCTCCTTTTTGCGGCGGTCAATCGTGCCGCAAGCGGCCGGGGCCGTGACGCCCCCTCGTGGGGACAGGCCTGCCAGGACCGGGGCCTCCGGACGGAGCGGTCAGGCAGAAATTCCGGGCGGCGCTTCCGGCAAAGCCGGAGCGGAACGCGTCCGCTCCGGCCGTTATATGCGGCGGAGGGGAGCCGCCGCGTGCTTACCGGGCGGGGCGGCATGATCCCCGCCCGGTCTGGGGGCTACTTCTTGAAGATATTGGTCTTGGTTACGTTCATAACGCGAATGGCCTGGCCCTTCTCCGCATTGCGGAAGGCCACACGCACTTCGTGTCCGGCCGTCCAGGCGTAGGGCGGCAGATCCAGGGCTTCGGCCGGAACCTTAAAGGTGAGCAGCGCCTTGAGCCTGGCGGAATACACGGTGATGGAGCTCTGCTCCTTATCCACCACGGGGAAGGTCTTGCCCGCCACCTTGGGGTGGTCCGCGCCGATGTTCTTTTCCACATCCGTAAACTGCACGGGCAGCTCCCGCACGCTCTTGGAGACGGGCTCGTAGATCAGCACCGCAGACTTTTTGAGGTCGATCATCAGGCGGCCGCCGGGGGTGGGCGCGGGGCCCATATCCTTGGACTCGGCGGGCAGCTTGAAGGTGTGTACGCCGCCGCTGTAGTGCGGGTTGAACTGATCGTGGGTCACGTCCACCACGATGGTCACGGTTTTTGCGGCGGGGTCGAAGGCCACGCAACGGCCCTGCTCCACCCCACCGTCAAAGTTGCAGCCGGCAAGCAGGGCGAGGGAGCCGACCATTGCCAGCGTAAGCAGCAGATTTTGCATCTTCATGGCGCGTCTCCTTTAGTTGGCGGCGGGCTGGCGCTTCTTGGCGGCCAATTCCGCCTTGGCTCCCTGCACCATCTTAACGGTGATGTAGAGGGAAATGCCCGTCACCAGGGTGAGCACCACCACGGTGGCAACAAGGCCAAGCAGCCAGTTCCAGGCCGGCAGTTCGGCCTGCAGCAGCTTGAGCAGCACGGAAAGGAGGCAGCCCACCACGGCCAGGCCGAACACAAAGCGGATGCCGTAACCCTTGACGTACTTGGTGGCCACCACGCCGATCTGCGCGCCGATGGCCGCGCCGCAAAGCATGATCAGGGCGGCCAGGAGCTCCACGCGGCCCTTGTAAGCGTAAGAAGCCGCGCCATAGAGGCCGGAGATGGCCACTTCAAAAAGGTCCGTGCCCACGGCCAGGTGCGTGGGGCAGCCCACCAGGTACACCAGGGCGGGCATGCGGATAAGCCCGCCGCCGATGCCCAGGATGCCGGCCAGCCAGCCGGTGAAGAGGCTGACGATCAGCGGCAGCCAGGCCGAGCAGGTGATGTTGGCGTGCGTATAGTGCACCACGGGCGGGATGTGGATGGCCTGCAGGCGCGAGGCCCAGTCCACGCCGGTGGCGGTGCTGTCCAGCTGCTTGTGCTGGGCCAGGGCCTCACGCTCCTTGCGCTTGCGGGCGGCGATGTCGTGGAAGACCAGCCAGGCCAGCAGGAAGAGCAGCACCACATAGAGCCAGCGCACCACTTTATCCACGGAGCCCAGGCGCTCCAGCCACATGACCATCTGCGCGCCCAGTTCCATGCCGATGATGGTTCCCACCAGCATGGTCAGGCCCAGGGCGTAGTCCACGTTGCCGAACTTGCCGTGCCGCATGGTGGAGATAAGCGATTTGCCCGCCATCTGCGCCATGTCCGTGCCGATGGCAAAAGCCATGGGGAAGCCCAGAATGTTCAGGCCGGGCGTCACCATCCACGCGCCGCCCATGCCGAAGAACCCGCCGATGATTCCCACGCCCAGCCCCAGAATGATCAGTCCCGGCCAGAAGATGTGCACGCCGGAAATGGGCATCAACATATACAACCAGTCCATATGCGCCTCCTTCCGGCTACTTTTCCGCCAGATCGCGGTGCTTGAGGTCGATGCCGATGTGCGACATGACCAGGTCGGCCAGCCACCCGAAAATCACGCCCACAACGGGGATGATGATCATGGTCAGAATGGCGAAGAAGAAATGGCTTTCATTATACATCTCCGCCCACCAGTAAAGGATGCCGTCCAGTTTGCGCGTATCCGCAACGATGACCACATCCGCCGACTTCTTGGCCGCCAGGGCCAGGGACGGCATGGCCGCGACCATCAGGGCGCAGCCGGCGATCCAGGTCCAGCACTTCCGTAGTCTGCTCATGATTCCCTCCAGATCCAAAAACATTTCAGGGCCGTTTGGTGCGGTCGGGCCCGCGGCCCGCCGCCGTATGCCATGCAGTTGTGAAAATTATAGCAACGCCCGTGCCATTGCGCGTCGTTCCCCGCCCGCGCTGAGCGCGCAACAGGGGCTATCCGGGGTCCGCAGAGCCCCCAAAGCGACGGAAAAACCAAGGGCGGAGGGCCGCACAGGCGCCACGGCCTGGGCCTTTTGGGCCCCAGAGCTGCGGCTGGGCCAGAGCAACCGGCTGAAATCCTGGCCTTTTGCGCCGCAGGCGAACCGCAGCCCCCCCACGGCCACGCGCGCAGGATCGGGGCCGAGCCGCAAAAAAATCGGGCCGCAAAAAAATCGCGCGGCCGCCTCCCCGTGGGGGGAAATTTGCCGCCCGTTTGCGGGAAGGGGCTTGCGTCGGGACAGAAACCCCTCTATAGTCAGACCAGATTGCGCTTTTTTGCGCAAGGGAGGACGGGCGTGCGATTCCCCAGACCCCTACCCGGCGGCAGCTCGCTGGAGCTGACCAGTTTTTTCCTCAACCGCAGCCTGTGCAGCCGCATGCTCATGCTGGGCCTGCCTTTGCTGGCCGTGGTGCTGCTGCTCATCGTGCTGTTTACGGGCAAGGCCGTGGATACGGTCCTGAACCGCGCAATTGCGCGCAACGCCCAGCTCCAGACCCAGGCCATGCGCCTGGCCCTGGAAGAAACCCTGGCCGAAACCCGCAATCAGCTGCTCATCCTGGCCGCCGGGTCCATGGACCTTAAGGCCATGACCGATCGCTTCCGCTTCCGCGTGCGGACCAAGGGGCCGCGCTACCGGGAGGTGGCCTTTATGGGCCTCACCCCGGAAAGCCGCTATGTACTGCTCAACCACGAGGGCGCGGTCATCAGCGTTCCCCCCCAGGCGGCCCTGGCCAGCCCTACGGGGCCCTTCCACCACATGTGCGGCGAGCAGCGGCCGGGCTACGTCTCCGTAGGGCAGCCGCTGGAAGCGGTCTACCCTCTGGTGCCGGTGGGCAACGCGCTGCAGACCGTCACCCTCTATGTGCTGCGCTTCTCCACGCCGGTCTACGACGCCCAGGGCCATTTCGCGGGCTGCCTGCTCCTCTCCCTGGACCTGCACGAGCTGCGCGACACCATTTCAGCCTATTCCGCGCCTGAGGCCCCCATCGCCGCCGACGCGGAAACCCGGGTCCGCAGCCTGTTCTTCGACCGCGAAGGCTGGATGCTCTTCCAGTCCGAACCCAACGACGCGGCCCTGAACAAAAAAAGCCTGAACACGGACATCGTGCGGGCGGGCTTTGCGGGCGACTTCGGCAGGCCGGGCTTCAACCTGGCCTTCCGCCCGGGCCCGGACCACCTCAGCTACTGGAGCATGGTGGCGGACGTGCAGGAGGGCCGCTCCGGCCAGCTGCCCATGCGCGAAAGCGTCACCGTCTGGAGCAACGGGCAGATGCGCGTGGAGCGGGTCAGTTATGTGCCCGTGACCTTTCAGCCGGAAGTGGCGGCCCCGCCGGTGGTGCTGGGCGGCCTGGCCGTGCTGGACACCAGCTTCACCACCACCCGCGCGGGCATGCAGATCATGGGCATCTACATCGCCGCCTTCGGCGGCGGCTTTCTGCTGCTGGGCCTGAGCCTCTGGTGGCTGGCCCGCCAGATGAGCGGCTGCCTGCGCAGCGTCACCGGCCGCCTGCACGAACGCAACGCCGAGGACAGCGCAGCGCCCCTCAACCTTCCCCCCATGCCCGTAGAGCTGGAACGGCTGCGCACGGATATCGACGCCCTGCTGGAGCGGCTGCGCCAGGTCAGGGAACTCTGCCGCAGCCAGGAGGCGGAGCACAACGCCCAGTGGCGGCGCGAACCCGTGCTTGATCTGCCCCATCCGCAGGATCTGCCCGCCCACGGCCTGGTGGGCAATTCCCCGCCCATGCGCGCCCTCTACGAGCAGGTGCGCAAAGCCGCCCAGGTCTCGGCCGACGTGCTGGTAGTGGGCGAAACGGGCACGGGCAAGGAACTGGTCTCTGCAGCCATCCACCGCCTGAGCGCCCGGCACGCCGGGCCCTTCATCACCATCAACTGCGGCGCGCTGGACGAAAACCTGCTCATGGACACGCTCTTCGGCCACATCAAAGGAGCCTTCACCGAGGCCCGCCAAAGCCGCAAGGGGGCCTTCCTGGCGGCCTGCGGCGGCACCCTCATGCTGGACGAGGTGGGCAACGCCGCCCCCAAGGTGCAGCAGGCCCTCCTGCGGGCGCTCTCCACCCGCTGCATCCGCCCCCTGGGCAGCGACAAGGACGTGCCCTTCGATACCCGCATCATCGCCGCCACCAACGCCCCCCTGCTGGACGACGCCCGCAGCGGCGGCTTCCGCGAGGATCTCTACTACCGCCTGGCCGTCATCACCATCCACACCCCGCCCCTGCGCGAACGCCGGGAAGATATCCCCACCCTCACGGTCTGTTTTCTCACCGCCGCGCACGAGGCGGCGGCGCGCAAAGCCCTGGCCGAAGGCAAACCCGCCCCCGCGGGCCCGCCGCGCCTCAGCCGGGGCGCGCTGGCCCGGCTCATGGCCCACTCCTGGCCGGGCAACGTGCGCGAGCTCAAAAACACCCTCACCCGCGCCCTGGCCTTCTGCGAAGGGGACCTGCTGTACGAGGAAAATATCCAGCTGGCTTCGGCGGAAGCGCCGCGCCCCTTAAGCGACGCGCCCGCGCCGCCTGCCGCGGACCCGAACGCAGAGGCCCCCAAGGCCCCGGCCGCCCCCGACGCCGCCCGGCAAAGCCGGGAACCCGCCCCCGACGCCGGGGAAGCCGCGGAACGCAGCCAGCCCCCGGCCGAAACCGCCGCGCAGGCCCCCGGACCCGTGCAAAGGGGCGACGCCCTGCTCCTGGCGGCCCGTCAGGCCGGTCAGGAGAGCCGCCTTAACCGCCGCATTCTGCAGACCTGGCCGCAGCTGACGGCCAAAGGCAGCGTCAGTCGGCAGGAATACCAACGCCTGGCCGGCGGGGACATTTCCGTGCGCACGGCCCTTTACGACCTGCAGCTGCTGGTCAGCCTGGGCCTGCTGCGCCGCGAAGGCCGCGGCCCGGCCCAACGCTACCTGCTCACCGGCCTGGGGCAGGCCGCTTCCGGCGATCCGCCCCCGGCATAACGGCCCGCGCGCCCTGCCGCAGGCCTTGCGCGGTACGTTGCAGGGCTGCGGGCATCGCGCAATAGCCTTGCAACGCCCGCAGGCGCAATGCCAAGGCCTTCCTCCAGGAGGTTTCCATGCTTCCTTTACTGCGCAGATTTTTGAGCCGCACCCCGGCGCGGTCCGGACGCGAACAGGCCCTGGCCTCGTTCAACAGCCGGTACGAATCCTTCAAAGAACTGCTCCAGGCCAATGCGGATCTGGCGGGCGTGCTGGCGGCCCTGGACGCGGCCCAGCGCGGGGACAAGCGCATGGACGTGGGCCAGGTACGCAAAAACGCGCGCCGGGCCGTGGTCTTCAGCGAGCGCATGGCCACGGCCCTCAACCGTCTTGCCAGCGGCGGCCAGGCCGCCCTGCTGCAGGCCGTGCGGGCCCTGGGCGCCCGCATTGAAGCGGAGCTGACCCAGCACGCTCAGGGCGACGTAGCCCAGCTTGTCCTTTCTCTGGACGAGGTAGACGCCAGCATGGCCTACAGCGTGGGCGGCAAAAACGCCAATCTGGGCGAACTGCGCAACATGCTCTCCATGCCCGTGCCGCGCGGCTTTGCCATTACCATCCAGGCGGGCAACATCTTTCTGCTGCGCACGCCGGGCCTTTTCAAAAGTATTTACGACCTCCTGCGCTCTGTGGATCCGGACAAGCCCGAGGGCATTGCCGCCGTTTCCCGCCAGGTGGAGGCCCGCATTCTGGAGGCCCCCATGCCGCCGGAAGTGGAACAGGCCCTGCTGGGAGCCTGGGATGCGGCCTTTGCCCCGGACGCGGACGCCGTGGCCGCCCTGCGTTCCAGCGCCATCGCCGAAGACGGCGTGCAGTCCTTTGCCGGTCAGTACCGCAGCATCCTGGGCGTGACCCGCCAGGATCTGCTCACGGCCTTCCGCCGGGTCATGGCCAGCCTGTTTTCGCCGCGCGCCCTGGCCTACCGCGCCGGGCACGGCTATGCCCTGGACGCTACGGGCATGGGCCTGTGCTGTGTGGAGATGGTCCGGGCCAAGGCCGCAGGCGTGGCTTTTTCGCGCCACCCTGTGGATCTGCGCTCCAACTGCGTGGTCATCAACGGCCTCTGGGGCCTGGGCGAAATGGTGGTGGACGGCTCCGGCACCCCGGACCAGTGGCTGGTTTCGCGCGCCACAGGCAAAATCGCCAAGGCAACCATCGCCCACAAGGAAGTGCGCCTGCGCCTTTCCCGCACGCCCGGCGGCCTGGTGGAAAGCCTCCTGGAACCCGTGCCCGACGCCCTGCGCGACGTCCCCTGCCTGAGCGACGACCAGGCCCGCGCCCTGGCCCGCATGGTGCTGGACCTGGAACGCCACTACCAATACCCGCAGGACATGGAATGGGCCGTGGACGAGGACGACCAGATCGTCCTGCTGCAAACCCGGCCCATGGGCCTGGACAGCACGGCGGAGCTGGCCGTGGCGCCGGCCCTGGGGCACCTGCGGCCCCTGCTCGCCGGCGGGGACGTGGCCGCCAGGGGCGTGGGCTGCGGGCCTGTGGTGCCCGTGGCCGAAGGCGAGGACATGACCCACTTCCCCGAAGGCGCGGTCATGCTCCTGCCCCACTCCTCGCCCAACGCCATGGCGGCCATGCGCCGGGCCGCGGCCATTGTGGCGGAAACAGGCAGCCTTACCGGGCACATGGCCTCCCTGTGCCGGGAATTCGGCGTGCCCACAGTCATGAACCTGCCCGGGGCCGTCAGCCTGCTGACCCCCGGCCAGGTGGTGACCGTGGACGCCCTCTCCGGCCGGGTCTACAACGGCGAGGTGCCGGAGCTGCTGCCCCTGCGCCTGGTGCGCCCCAAAAGCCGGGCAGACACCCCGGCCCTCATGCTGCTCCGCCGGGTGACCCCCTACATCCTGCCCCTGCACCTGGTGGACCCCCAGGCCGCCACCTTTACGCCGCAGCACTGCACCTCCCTGCACGACGTCATGCGCTACGCCCATGAGCTGAGCTACAGCCAGATGTTTCAGATTTCGGACAGCGTAAGCGAAAAAGACGCGGGCCTGGCCTGCCGCCTCGCGGCCCCCCTCCCCCTGGACCTCTATATCATCGACCTGGGCGGCGGCCTGCGCCGCGCGGGCCGGAACGCCGTTACCCCCGAAGACGTGCGCAGCACCCCCTTCCACTGTCTGCTCGGCGGCATGCTCAACCCCGCGGTGCAGGCCCACGGCCCCCGGCCCGTCAACATGCGTGGCTTCCTTTCCGTCGTGGGCCAGAGCGTCATCGGCGGCAACCAGGAAACCGGCTCCCGCTTCGGTCAGCGCAGCTACGCCATCGTTGCCGACCGCTACCTCAATTTTTCTTCCCGCGTGGGCTACCACTACGCCATCGTGGACAGCTGGTGCGGCGATACCCTGAGCAAAAACTACATTCGCTTTGAATTCGCGGGCGGGGCCGCCGGCAACGTGCAGCGGGAGCGCCGCGTGCGCTGCATCGGCCTGATCCTCCAGGAACTCGGCTTTACCGTGAACATTACCGGTGATAGAATCCGCGCACGCTTCCAGAAGTACCCCCGGCACGAACTGTGCGCGCGCCTGGACCAATTGGGGCGTCTTTTAATCATGACCCGGCAGATGGATATGCTTATGGTGGACGAGGCCGCCGTGCAGACCTACGCCGCCAACTTCCTTACCGGCGAATACCATTGACCGGAGCGCCCCCGGCTGGCTGCCGCCCGCCGGAGGGCCGCAGCTGCCCGGTCCACACTTTTGCCCCGAGGCCCCATGCCGCCCCACGCCTTCACCGCGCCAGACCAGGCCCAGCCGCCCACCAGGACGCCGCCCGCAGACGCCGCGCCCCAGCGGCTTCTGAGCCGCGACTTCATCCTGCTGTTCTGCATGACCATGTTCTGCAACAGCTTTGTGGCCGTGTTCTACTGTTTTGAACAATGGCTGGAAAAACTCTCCGTCAGCCCCAACTGGCGCGGGGTGCTCATTGCCTCCATGTTTGCCATGGTCCTTCTGTTCCGCCCCCTCTCCAGCGTCTTTTTCCTGCGCCGGGGCAAACTCCTGGCCGTGGGCGCGGCCATCCTCGTCTCCAGCGGCGTCATGCTGGCCTACGCTCATGTGGCCGGGCCGCACCTGGTGGCCCTCATCTGGCTTCTGCGCATTGTCCAGGGCATCGCCCTGGCGGTCTTCTCCAGCTGCACTGTGGCCGTGCTGGTGAGCTGCATCCCCAAAGGCCAGAGCGCCAGGGGCTTCGCCCTCTTTTCCCTCACCCTGCTCCTGCCCTACTCCGTCATCCCCGCCCTGGGCGAACAAATCCTCCCCCTCCTGGGCGGCGAACCGCACCTCTTCGGCCTCATGGGCCTGCTGGGTCTGCCCTCGCTCCTCATGCTCCTGCCCCTGGCCCCGCGCCTGCGCAAACCTGAGCTGCAAACCGTCACCGAAGGCGGCGCTTCCGGCCGCGAGCTCTGGCGCGCCGTGCGCCACTCCGGCCTGCTCTTCGTCTACCTGGCCTGCATGACCTTCAGCATCATGACCGTGCTGGCCATCTTCTTCATGAAAGGCCTCTGCTCCGTCACCGGCGGGCAGCCCGCCTGGTTTTTCAGCACCTATACCCTCACCATCATCCTGGTGCGCCTCCTGGGCAGCCGCAGGCTGGACTCCCTGCCCCGCTACCGCGTCACCCTGCTCTGCTGCGCCGTGCTGGCCTGCACCCAGCTGACCCTGGCCTGGGGCCCCCTCTGGGCCTTTGTCCCCGCCACAGCCCTCTACGGCCTGGGCCTCGGCCTGCTCTACCCCCTCCTGGCCGCCGCCGTATACGACCGCTCCTCCCCCGACGCCCGCTCCCTCAACTCCAACATCATGATGGCTACCTTTGACGCCAGCGGCATGCTCGCCCCCCTCCTGGGCGGTATGGTCGTGGACGCCGGCTGGGGCTACCGCGGCGTGTTCGTCGCCACCGCCGTCTCCATCTCCCTCTGCGGCTGCTGCATGCTTATCGACGGCCTGCGCCAGCGCCGCAGCGGACACGGGGAACGGGAATAAGGAAATTTTTTTGCAGCGAAAGGGGGCCGTTGCCTGCAATCGTCCCTTTCCGCCGCAGTATCCCGCGCCTTCCGTCAGCACTGCTTCATGCTTTCCACCAGACCGGCCAGGTGTTTGGCCTGGGCGGCCAGGTCGTCCACGGCGTGCACGGCGGCGGCCATATGGTCGGCGGTTTGCGCGGCGTTTTGGGTTACGCTGCGGATGGTCGCGGCCACGGCGGCGGCGGATTCCGTCTGTCCGGTTCCGGCTTCGGCGATGCGGCGCACCTGTTCCGCCGTAGCGTCCACGGTGGCGACGATGGTTTCCAGGGCCGCGCCGGACTGGCGGGCGAGGCCCGTGGTGTTGGCGATGCGTTCCACTGCGGCGTCCAGCGAGGCCATGCTGTGTCCGGCGCTTTGCTGCATGGCGGCCACGGCGGTGTGGACGTCGTGGGTGGAGGCCACGGTTTTTTCCGCCAGATTGCGCACTTCCTGCGCCACCACGGCGAAGCCGCGGCCTGCATCGCCGGCGCGGGCCGCTTCTATGGCGGCATTGAGGGCCAGAAGGTTGGTCTGGTCCGCGATATCCGCAATGACGTCCATAACGCGGGCAATGTCCCTGGTGTGGGCGTGCAGGCGGGCCATGTCCTCCTTGAGGCGCAGGGAGGCGGACTGCACGTCTTCCATACCCTGCAGGGACTGACGGACAACGGCCGCGCCGGATTCGGCCTCAGCGCGGGTCCGGGCTGAGGAGGCCGCTGCGGTGGCGGCGTTGGCGGCTACCTGGCGGGCCGCATCGTGCAGAGATTGGGTATCGGTTGCGGCTGCCTCCAGTTGCCGCGCGGTGAGGGCGGCGGCGCGGCCGGTCTGTTCCGTGCGGTGGGCCAGCCGGTCAGCGGCGTCGGCCACCACGCGGGCCACCTCTTCCAGGTCTGCGGCGGCACGCAGCAGGGCGGCGCTTTTGGCGTCGGCCTGGGCGCCGGCCTGCCGGGCCTGCTCCAGGGCCTGACCGGCCCGGCGGGATTCCTCCCTGGCTCGGTCAGACTGGCGGCGGGCCGTGTCCATATGGGTTTTGATGGCGGCGGCCATGCGCAGCAGGGCGGCATAAACCCCACGGGACGAGCCCGTGGGCTCCAGGGCGTAAGCGCCGTCGGCCACCTGATCGGCGATGCGGCGCAGGCGGGCCGGATCCGCCCCCAGTTGTCGCCGCACAGAGACGGTGATGGCGCAGGCCACGGCCAGGCTGACGAGGATTACGGCCAGGCCCAGCGCACCCGCACGGCGCAGCAGACGGCGCACGCCCTGATGGACCTGAGCGGCTTCTTGCCGGCCGGCCTCCACATCCGCTGTGACCAGCTGGTCAAAAAAGCGGGCCAGGCGCAGGAAGTCCGCGCGGTCGCGGGTGAAGCGGGCTATGGCGCCCTCCGTATCGCCCTCCAGGGCCAGGCGGACGACCTCTTCACGCGGCGCCGTCGTCTGGCGCATGAGGTCGCTGACGGTGGCCCAGAGGGTGGCTGAAGCCTCGGCCACGCGGCCCTGACGGGCCGCAAGCAGATCGTTGTAAGCGGCGGCCTGGCGGCCCAGCTGACGGAGCGTGCGTTTGATGCGGCTGTGGTACTCAGTAATGGTGACCTTGTCCGTATGGGTGGTGAGGGCGGCCAGGTCCGACCGCGCGGAATAGAGCAGCATATTCATGGACTGTACGGCCACCACGGAGGGCAGCAGCTCCTGATCCATGCGGGCTACGGCGCTATTGAGGCCTTCTGCGCCGCGGAACAGGACGACAAACTGGATGAGGATAAGCGCGATGATGCCGGCAAAAGAGAGAAAGAGCTTGCAGCTGAGGGGCATGGAGGCTCCGGTGGGAAGGCGCAGGGCGATGCCGTGACTGTTCATAAAGCGATGCGGCAGTTGCTGCCCGGCAGGGCTTTGCATTGTTTTTTGAGCGCGGCGGCGGCGCGGGCCAGCTCCGCCACGCTCTGGTGGCGCGCGGCGTTGACGCCCACAATACTCAGGGACATGAGCGGAAAGCGCTCCTCCGCGCCGGCCCGGTTTTTGCCGTCCAGATAGCCGCGGGCAGCGTCTTCCGGGCTGTAGAAGGCGGGCACGGCCTGGTCGAAGGCGGCGATGCAGTCTTTGGCGATGCGCGCGGCCTGCTGGCAAGGGCTCACGGCAATAAAGTCGTCCCCGCCGATGTGCCCCACAAAGGACTGCTCAGGGGCGATCTCCCTGATGCTGGCCGAAAGGCGCTTGAGCACCTTGTCGCCGTTGTTGAAGCCGTATTTGTCGTTATAGGCTTTGAAGCTGTCTATATCGAAGTAGAGCACGCAGGCGGGCAGGCCCAGGCGCACCAGGCGTTCCAGCTCAATGTCGATGAGGGCGTTGCCCGGCAGTTCGGAAAGAGGGTTGAGCTGGCGGGCGTTGGCTACCTCAAGCTCAATGCTTTTTTCCAGCAGCTCCTTGACGGTGACCACCCCTAGGTAGCGTCCTTCGCGGGTTACCACCACAAGGTCGTAAAGCCTTTCGTCGTCGCGGGTCATGGCCAGGCGGGCCACCCTGTCGATGGTGGTCTGGTGCTCCACGTGCAGAAAGTCCTTATCCATGACCACATCCGCCGTTTTGCCCGCAAAAAGGGAAAAGCCGAACCGGCCGCTCAGCTGGCGGTGCAGGCGGTGGCGCGTCACCGTGCCCAGGGGAACGCCCCCGCTGACCACGCACAGGCCGTGGAGCGCGGCGTCGTTGTCAAACATTTCCGCCAGGTCGGCGATGGGGGTGGAAGGCGGCAGGGCCACGCCGGGCCGGCAGAGGTTTTTGACATGAAACTTGTGGACCCGCGCGCCGAAAAAGCGGTTCTTGATTTTGTTTTCGCGTTGAATGACGCGCAGGGCGTCCTGTTCCGGCGGCAAAGGATCCGCGTGCGGCCGGCGGAGGAAAAAGCCCTGGCCGTAAGGCACGTCAAAGCCCACCAGCGTGGCCAGCTCGGCTTCCGTTTCAATGCCTTCGGCGATGAGGCGCGTGTTGGTAAGGCCCGCAAACTCCTGCATGCTGCGGATAAGGGCCTGGCGCACCAGGTCTTTGTCCACCCCGCGCACCAACTGCATATCCAGTTTGATGAAATGGGGCTGCACGTCCGAAATGAGGTTGAGGCCGGAATACCCCGCCCCGGCGTCGTCAATGCTGATCTGGTAGTTCTGGGCTTTATAGTGTTCAATAATACCCAGGAATCCCTGCAGATTAGCTACTGATTCGCGCTCGGTGATTTCAAAAACGATGTCCTCGGCGCAGAGGGCGAAGCGCGTGAGGTATTCGCGGGTAAAGCCCTCCCGAAAGCGCGCGTCCTGGATGATGTTGGGGTTGACGTTGAGAAAAAGGCGCAGCCCTGCCGGAAGGCGTCGGGCCGCGCGCAGGGCGCTGTGCCGGAAAAGATGCTCCAGCTCCAGCATGCGGCCGTGGCGCAGGGCCGCGGCAATAAGCGCATCGGGCTTTTCCAGGGGGCCGCCAGCCGGGCCGCGGCTCAGGGCCTCGTAGCCGAAAACGGCGCCGTCCCGCAGCGAGACAATAGGCTGGAGCACCGTGCGCACGGCCTTGGCGCGCAATATTTCGTCCAGCAGGCGCGCTTCCGTTGCGCCTGCGGTGCGGCTTACAGGCGGCGGCAGCGGTCGCCATTGGGTGGGGTGACGCAAAAAATCCGCCGGTGGCGGCGTGGTTGCGCGGCCGCGCGGCCGCGGCAAGGAAACGGACAGCCCGAGCATGGCAGCCTCCGGAAAACCTTTTGAGTGTGCAGGTAGTCAGGAGGTACGCGGGGGGTGTGACAGGGGCGTTACAGTTCTCTTGCGTTCTCTGCCAGATTCTTCGGGGCGGGGACGGCCGGGGGGCAGGCCCCTGCCTGCAGACTGGTTTGCCCTGCGGGCAGGGCGGTTCATTTTTTTGCGTAGGGGCCACGGGCGGGGCGCTGACGCCGTGGCGATGCGGCTCCGCCCCCCCCCAAAAGCCGCCGCGCCCTCGGCACGGGCATCCGGAAGGATGGCGGCGAGGGCCTCAGGCAAGGGTATCCGGGGCGGCGGGACGCTGCGGATTTTGGTCCCTGGCAAGGAAGCGGCCCCGCCCGGACTCGGCACGGGCATCC
>NZ_FNBX01000008.1 GCF_900102485.1 Desulfovibrio legallii
ATCCGGGGCGGCGGGACGCTGCGGATTTTGGTCCCTGGCAAGGAAGCGGCCCCGCCCGGACGGGGATAGTACTCTTAGGTACAGACCCGGCCGGAAAGGGGCCGCTGACGCCGCCAGGGGGCAAAATCCGCGCGTCCCGCCGCCCCGGATGAGATATAATAAGTTATTGGCTACTACTGCCCAACTCCAACGCCGCCAGATTGGAAGCATGCAGCTTGGACGGCAGATATTTTTTGATGGCCGCGGCCAGGGCGTCGGGGCCGAAAGGCAGCAGCCCGGAAGCGCAGACAGCCCCCAGCAGGACCGTATTGCCGCTCTGCACGGAACCGGCCTGGCGGCCCAGAGTCCGGCAGGGCAAAAAGCGGCAGTGCCCGCCCACCTCGCGGGCCTTAGCCTCAATGTGGGCCAGGTCCGGATAAGGGGCCTGCCCCAGGGAGACGCTCAGGGGCGGCAAAGGATCGCTGTTGGAGAAGATGGCCCCGCCGGGCCGCAGGTAGGACAGGCCGCGCAGGGTTTCCAGGGGCTCAAAGCCAAGCAGCAGGTCGGCTTCGCCCAGGTCCAGCTTGGGCGAACGCCAGCCGCCCAGCAGCAGCACGGATTCCACCACGCCGCCGCGCTGGGCCATGCCGTGCACTTCGCCGGCCACCACGTCCAGCCCGGCGTCCAGGGCCGTGCGGGCCAGCAGGGTGGTGGCCGTCAGGGTGCCCTGACCGCCCACGCCGGTAAAATAGATGCGCATTTTTTTCTGCGTGTCTTGTGTGCTCATGGTATTCCCCCTTACCGCTTGCGCGCTTTAAAGGCCGTGGGCGCTATCTGCAGGCAGACCATGCAGCCCGTGCAGAGGGTGGCGTCCACCGCCAGGTCGTCGCCCCGGCGGTAAAAGGCCGGGCAGGCCAGCTCGCGCAGACAGGTCATGGCCGCCTCGCCCTGTTCCGCCACTTCGGCCACCTGCGGCTGCACTTTTTTGAGCTGCCGCCGGGCGTAGAGCACGCAGGGCTCTTCGGTGATCAGCACCCGCACGCCGTGCTGGCCTTTCATTTCTTCCAGGGCGCGGATGACGGCCTTGACGTTGAAGGAACGCACCTTGGCGCACTGGGTCACGCCCAGGGCGCGCACAATGGTCTCAATGTCCAGGTGCTGGCTCATGGAGCCCAGCATGTCCTGCACCATGCCCGGATTGGGCTGGTGGCCAGTCATGGCCGTGGTGCCGTTGTCCAGCACCACCAGGATGATGTCGTGCTGGTTGAACACGGCGTTGGCCAGGCCCGTCATGCCGGAGTGGAAAAAGGTGGAGTCGCCGATAAAGGCTACCACCGGCTTGCCCGATGCCCGCGCAAAGCCGCTGCCCGCTGAAATGGAAGATCCCATGCAGACCAGAAAATCCGCCGTGCGCAGGGGCGGCAGCATGCCCAGGGTGTAGCAGCCGATGTCTGTGGAATAGTAGGCGTCATCGCCGAAGACCTTGCGGGCCGCATAGTACACGGCCCGGTGCGAACAGCCGGGGCAAAGGTTGGGCGGACGGCCGGGCAGGTCTTTCTCCACGGCGCGGGCGGGCTTGGCCGGGCAGGGCATGTCCAGCCAGGCGGCCAGGCGGCGCATGACCAGGGTGGTGGAGTATTCTCCCCGGCCCGTGAGATCCTGATTCTTGCCCTCGATGCGCACGGCAAGGCCCTGGCGCTGGGCCAGGGCGCGCAGGTCGCGCTCCAGCAGGTCCGCGCCTTCTTCCAGCACCAGCACGCGGTCGCAACGGCGCAGAAAATCGCCCAGCAGTTCCGTGGGCAGGGGCCAGGTCATGCCCAGCTCCAGCACGCGGGCGCGGCCTTCCCAGCCGCCGGCGGCCAGGGCGTCCGCCAGGTAGGCCCGGGCCACGCCGCTGGTGATAATGCCCAGGCGCGTGGGGGCTTCCGGCTCGCGCACATGGTTGAAGCGGCTGCCCTCCGCAAACTGGCGGGCCTTTTCCATCACCGCGTCCAGGGCCGCGTGGCGCACGCGGGCCACGGCGGGCACGGGCACGAAGCGGCCGGGATTGCGCGTAAAGGGCGTCTTGGGCTGCAGCGCGGGCAGATCGTCAAATTCCACAGGGCCGCGCATATGGCTGATGCGCGTGGTGGTGCGCAGCATGACCGGCTGCTGCAGCTCCCGCGCCAGGCGGAAGGCCTCGCGCGTCATGTCCTTGGCCTCCTGGGCCGAGGCGGGCTCAAAACAGGGCAACTGGGCAAAGCGGGCATAGGTGCGATTGTCCTGCTCGTTCTGGCTGGAGTGGCAGCCGGGGTCGTCCGCCGTCAGCACCACCATGCCGCCGGGCAGGCCCGTGTAGACGCTGGTAAACAGGGGATCCGCCGCCACGTTGAGGCCCACATGCTTCATGGTCACCAAGCTCATGGCCCCGGCCAGGGCCGCGCCGGCCGCCACTTCCAGGGCCACTTTCTCGTTGACGGAGTATTCCATGCGGTAACGGCCTGCGCCGCCAAGGCTGTGGAAGGTGTCCGGCACTTCGGAAGAAGGCGTACCCGGATAGCAGCTCACCATGTGCACGCCCGCCTCCAGAGCGCCGCGCACAATGGCCTCGTTGCCCAGCAACAGATGGCGCTCCCCGCGAGCGCCGCACAACAAAGGATGTTCGCTCATGCTTCCTCCCGGCCCCGGCGCCTGGCGCGCGGACCGTCATTGGATACTGACCGTACGGCGGCGCGGCCCTGAAGCCGCGCCGCCGAAATACGCTGCAACGTTGCCGCGCTGTTGCGGGAAAAAGCCCCTTTGCGCCCGAAACCGGCGCGCCCTGAGGAGGCCGCCGCGGGACGCGCCCATAAGGGTGGGGCTTTCCCGGCGCACGCTGAAAAATTACTGCGCTTTCTGCGCCTCCGCAGGCGCGGCCTTGGCCGCCTCGGCGGCGTCGGCCTCCTCCCGCACCACGTCGGGGGCCAGCCGTTCCGCACGGGCGCGGAAGTAGCCGCCGCCCGTGCCCTGCGTTTCACGCGCCAGCGCCAGGTAAACCTTGGCGGCCTCCCGCGGCTGCCCGGCAGCGGCGGCGACCTCGGCCAGCATCTGCCTGAGCTGCGGCGCGCGTACCTCGCCCGGCAGGCCGCTCTGCAGCTTTTGCAGCAGGGTCAGGGCCTCCGCGGCCTTGTCCTGCCGGAGCAGAGCCCCGGCCTCGTTGAGCCCGGCGGCCAGGCCCAACGCGCCCCGGGGGTCATCAAGAGCGGCGGCGGCATAAGCCTGCGCGGCCACTTCGGGCTGGTTTGCGGCCAGGGCGCTCTCACCCAGGGTCATGCGCACGGCAAAGCGGACGGAGCCGTGGGCCTCTTCAGCCAGCTTCTGCAGGGCGGCCATCTGGTCCGCCCCGCTCTGGAGCAGGGCGATGCGGGCCAAATCCTCGCGGGAGGCCTCCCCGCGCGAGGTATGGTACCAACGCCAGACGCCAGTGCCGCCCAGCACCAGCAGAAACAGCACCACCACCCCGGCAATGACCCCGGCGTGGCGCAGCATGAATTGCAACAGGGGCGCGCTTTCCGCGCTCACTTCGGATTGGAGGTCGCGCAGCAGGGGCGAGTCTGGCGCGCCTTGATTCTTTTGCGGATTCATGTATCAAAACTCCTTAGGGGGGCCGACGCCAAAGGGGAAGCGCGTCGGCGCGGACATGGGCGCAAGCTCTTTTTATAGGCACAAGCCGTTCCCCTGTCAAAATAAATATCCCTGTAACATCCGCCCCCGCCGGGACCGTGCGGCGCGCCTTTCCCGTCCTGCGGCGCGGGCGCGTCGGCCGCCGACGCGGGGCCCGGCAAGGAGAGCACATGACATTGGCGGAAGCAACGCACGCCCTGGGCGTTCGGGCACGGCAGGCCGCCCGCCTGCTGGCCAAGGCCAGCCCTGAAGCCAAATCCCGGGCCCTGCTGCGGCTGGCCGAGCTGCTGGAAACGCACGAAGCCGCCGTGCTGGCGGCCAATGCCGCGGACGTCGCCGCGGCCCGCCAGGCCGGGCAGGACGCCCCAAGGCTGGACAGGCTGACCCTGACCCCGGCCATTATGGCGGAAATGCGCGCCGCCTGCCGTCATGTGGCGGCCCTGCCCGATCCCGTGGGCGCCACGGAACGGCAGCGGCAACGGCCCAACGGCCTGCTGGTGGGGCGTATGCGCGTGCCCCTGGGCGTCATTGCCATGATTTACGAGGCCCGGCCCAATGTCACTATCGATGCGGCCATCCTTTGCCTCAAGGCGGGCAACGCCGTAATCCTGCGCGGCGGCAGCGAGGCCCTGGGCTCCAATAAAGCCCTGGCCGCTCTGCTGCGGCAAGCCCTGGAGGAGACGGATCTCCCCGCCGACGCGGCCCAGCTGGTCACCCTGCCGGGGCACGAGGCCGTTACCGCCCTTTGCAAGCTGGACGCCTTTATTGACGTCATGATCCCGCGCGGCGGCGAGGGCCTGGTGCGCGCCGTTACGGAAGCGGCCACCATGCCCGTGCTCAAGCACTTCAAGGGCGTCTGCCACGCTTTTGTGGACGCGGATGCGGATCTGCCGCAGGCTCTGGAAATCGTGTACAACGGCAAGGTGCAGCGGCCCGGCGTGTGCAATGCGCTGGAGTGCCTGCTGGTCCACAAGGACGCGGCCGCCGCCTTTCTGCCCCTGGTGGGGGCCCGCCTGGGCGCGGCCGGGGTGGAGTTCCGGGCCTGCCCGGCATCCTTCCCGCTGCTCGCCGCCGCGCCTGAGGCGCAGGTCACGCCCCAGCGGCCCGACGACCTGGGGCAGGAATTCCACGCCCTGGTCCTGGCCGTGCGCGTGGTGGACGACCTGGACGCGGCCCTGGAGCACATTGCCCGCTACGGCTCCAACCACACGGAAATCATCTGCACCCGCAGCCTGGAGCACGCCCGCCGCTTTCTGCGCGAGGCGGACGCCTCCATGGTGGCTGTCAACGCCTCCAGCCGTTTCAACGACGGCGGCCAGCTGGGCCTGGGGGCGGAAATCGGCATTTCCACCTCCAAGCTGCACGCTTACGGTCCCATGGGGGTTGAGGAGCTCACCACCACCAAATTCGTGGTGCTGGGCCAGGGGCAGGTGCGGCAATAGATGCCCGCGGCAGGGACGCGGGACGGCACGGCGGCGGGCGCGGCGCAAGCCGAAGCCTGCGGCGGCCTGGCCGTGCTGGGCGGCAGCTTCAACCCCCCGCATATAGGGCATCTGCGGCTGGCCATTGAGGTTCGGGAGCTTCTGGGCAAACGGGCGCGCGGGGTGGATCTGGTGCCCTGCGCCGTGCCACCGCACAAGCGCGCGGCAAGCCTGCTGCCCTTTGAGCTGCGCGCCGCCATGCTGGAGGCGGCCCTGGCCGACCTGCCGGACCTCAACTGCAACCGGCTGGAAGGCCGTCGGCCCGGCCCTTCGTATACCTGGGACACGCTCTGCGCCTACCGGCGGGAACAACCGGCAACAGAGCTCTATTTTGTGCTCGGCAGCCCCAACCTGCCCTTGCTGCCTACCTGGCGCAACGGCCTGGCCCTGCCGGAGCTCTGCCACCTGCTGGTGGTGCCGCGCGAGGGGCAGGACGCGGCTTTTTTTGCGGCTACGGCCCGCCGCCTCTGGCCCGCCGCGCGGGAGCGCGCGCCCCTGCTGCCGGGCTGCCCCAGCCTGGAGCTGCCGGGCGGGGGGCTTGCGATTTTTGCGCCCCTGCCCTGGTTGGACGTAAGCGCCTCGCGGGTGCGGCGGCTCTGGCTGGCCGGGCGACGGCCCGATTTTCTGGTGCCCCCTGTGGTGCTGCGCATGCTGCGGGCGGCGCGCCCCCTTGTTCTGGAGCACTGGCAAGAAAAGGATTGATCCATGCTCACCACCGCCCCCAAGGAAATTCGTGAAAACGTGGCCCGCGCCACAGGCTATCTACGCCGCGACGAAGTGGAGCGCGCCCTCCTGACCATGGCCGAGGCCCTCAAGCGCTACGCGGGCGTGCGCCTGCTGCGCTCCGCCCGGGCGGAGCTGGACATCCAGATCGACGAATTTCTTGTCGCCCTTGTCCACCACCGCGGCATGCAGCCCCTGCTGGATCCGGCGCAGACCGGCAAGCCCCGCGCCATCCCCTTCCAGGCGGGCAAAGAGGCCGCCCTGGCCACGGTGCTGGAAGGGCTGGCCAAGATTCTTCAGAAGGAGAGCGCCCAGGCGGAACAGCAGGAGAACGCCGCCCGGCAGGAGCGCAAAAAGCAGCTCATTGCCGCGGGCCTGCGCTTTCTGCAGGAGGGGCAGACGGCCAAGGGCCGCGCCTTTCTCAAGCGGGTGGCGGAGGAATTCAGCGACGAAAAGGACATCCGGCTGCAACTGGGCCAGATTTTCGCCGCCGCCGGGCAGGATACGGAGGCCGCCGCCATGTACGAGGAAGCCATGGAGGCCCAGCCCCGTGAAGCCGCCGCCTACACCGGGGCCGTGGCGGCCTGGCTGCGCCTGCACGAATACGAAAAGGCCGAGAACGTCTATAAGGCCGTGCTGCGCACCTTCGGCGGGCACCCCGCCACCTTCGGCAAAATGGCCAGAATGTATCTGGAGTGGCACAAAAAGCAGGCGGCCGAAGACGCCGCCCTGCGCGCCCTGCAGGCCGACCCCCAGCAGCCCGACGCCCTGGAAGTGCTGGACGCCCTGCGCCGCCGCTGAAGCCGGGGCGGAAAAGCGGGGAAGAAACGTCGCCCGCCGCGCAAAGGATGCCTGAACATTCTTTGCGCGGCGGGCTTTCCGTATGGGACGGCGGAAGCCGGAGGACGGCAAGGGCTCCACCGGGGCCCGCGGGCCGCCGCCGAAGACCGACGACGGGCCCCGACGGGCCGTAAGCGTTAGCTTTCCTGCTTGACCTTGGACTTGGTCATGGCCAGGCCGATGCCTTCAAAAAGCTCAAAAATGGCAAAGCCGTACCACAGGGTATAGAGCACATAAAAGATGAGCATGGCGCTCATGAGCCAGACGTGGTCCGCCACCTTGGCCGGCGTCACGCTGTAGAAGTTGTTGCCGGGCTCCACGGCGCGGCGCACCACATGGTCCACCACCTGGGCTTCGGCCACCAGCTTCTGCTTCTGCAGTTCCTTGATGGCCGGGCTGAGCACATACCACCAGGCGGCGGAGGACTTGAGAGCCGGGGCCCCATCGTACTTCTGCGAAACGGCCTCGGCCTTGTTGTGGTACAGGGCGTCGGCGTCGTCCGTGGCGGAAGAGAGGATGACGCCCAGGTCGCCGCTGAAGGTCACCTTGCCGTCGGCTGCGCTTACGTCAACGGCTCCGGCCTTCTGCAGCACCTGCACGGCCATGGGGGCCAGTGCGGCCTTCTTGAGCTTGACGGTCAGCGTCACCTGTTTGCCGGCCACGGTCTTGATGTTCTCACGCACGCCGGGGATGAAGTAGGAAGAGCCCTTGGAAAGCTCGTTAAAAACGTTGTCCGCATACTGCAGGCCGGTCATGTGGTTGCCGTATTCGTCGCGCATGACGGGCGTCAGCAGCACGCCGAAGAGCACCAGGAACGAGATGAGCAGGAAGCTGCCCCGCAAAAAGGGGCCTTTCTCGTGGATAAGCATAATCAGGCCTCCCCTCTGAGCTTGCCCAGATTAAGGAAAAACTTGCTGAACACCCACAGGCCGAAGAAGGCCACCACCACCCAGAAGACCACGTTGCCCACGTCCTCGATGATGCCCACCACACTGGGCGACCAGTGCAGCACCTCCATTTCCACCAGCTTCTTGGGCAGGGTGGTAACGCGGTTGATGAAGCCCGCAATGATGGAGATGGCGTAGAAACCGCGGATGTGGATGCCCTTGACCACCTTGGTGGTCAGCGCGCCGATCTGGATGCCCAGCAGGGAGCCCAACAGCATGCCGACGGCCAGGGTGTAGAACACGTAGCCGTAGATGGCGTACTGGCCCACGGCCGCGAAACCGGCGGTGAAGATGATCTGGAGGATATCCGTGCCCACGGTGGTCATGGAGGAAACGCCGAAAATGTACACGAACATGGGGAAGGTGACGAAGCCGCCGCCCACGCCCATAATGGCGGCCAGAAGGCCCACCACCACGCCGCCGCAGGCCACTATCCAGCCGGAAATGCGCCGCCCGCCGGGCACCAGGTCTTCGTCAAAGGTGATCATGGGGGGCACGGTCAGGCTCTGCAGCTTGACGGAAACGCCCGTGAGCCCGCCGCCGCCGCCGTGGGCGTCCTGGCTGGCGGCCTTGGGGCCGCGGCTGCTGCGCAGAAAGTCAAACAGAGCGTAAAAACCCAGAAAACCCAGCAGCACGGCATAGATGGTGCTGATGAAAAGCTCGGAAAGCAGCGGATCCTTATTGTACAGCCCCTTATTGATAAAGCCGCCGATAAAGGTGCCGATAATGGAGCCGAACAAAAAAGCCACAGCCAGCTTGCCGGAAACGTTGCCCAGCTTTTTGTGCACCGTGGTGCCCATGATGGCCTTGGCGAAGATGTGGAAGAGGTCCGTGCCCACGGCCAGAATGCCCTTCACGCCCACGGCCATAAGGGCGGGCGTGATGATGAAGCCGCCGCCTGCCCCGATACAGCCGGTAATGAGCCCGGCGGCCAGGCCTACGGCAATGGAGGCCAGAAAGATGGTGGTGGTGTAGAAGGCCGGAGCGTAGGCCGTCTTGCCGCCCAGCATTTCGTGATATTCGTAGGCTTCGGCCAGGCAGCCCGCCAAGATGGGCACGGCCAGGGCCAGCAGAATGAGCAGCTTTTTTCGGTTTCGCAGGATGGAAGTGGAAACTTCCAGATCCCATTTGGCGTAAGCCTGCGAGCCGCTCAGCAGAAACTCATACACCTGTCTGCCGAATCGCATACACTCCTCCCATGCAAGATTGTGTCGGCACAGGGCCGGAAAACGGGGCCACAAACCAGTTGTACAAAAGCCGCACGGCGCGTCCCGCGCGGCAAGATGCCGCAAAATGCCTTTGGAAAACGTGCGCCAATCTTGTCATGCCAAAGAACAGGGCCCTGGGCGCTCCCGGCCCTGCGGGCTGCGCGGGGCGGCGTGCCGCCTGCCGCGTCCCGCGCGTTTCTCCGCTGCCCCGCAATGCGCGCCCGGCACCCCCCGTGCGGGGAAGAAGCCTGGACGCAACGCCCGCCCAGCAGCCGGGAAAACGCTGCACAGGCGTACCCTGACATATCCTCAGACTGTTGTAAAAGAAATTTATCACGAGCGGAAGCCCTCAAGCCCCACTTTTCGCGTCAGACCACATATTGCGCGTTGCCCCGGCGGACGCGGTTTTCCTGCTGCCGTGGGCGCACAAGGGCTTGCGCGGCGTTCTTTGCGTGACACGGGTTAAATGTGAAAAAAATATTTTTTGCGCGCAAAAAACCGCTCTCTGCCCCTTTCCGCCAGAGCCGCAGGCGGCCCGCCTGACGGGCGCAAACGCAGGGCCCAAGGGCTTACGCCCTATTCTGCATCCTGCACTATCCGCACGCGAGGGGCAAGGGGTTGCCGTGAACGGGCGGCGCAAAAATGCCGCCAGAGCCTGCCGCATGGGAGGGCTTTGGTGTAGACTAGAGGCTTTGGCGGCTCGCCAACGGATGCCCGCCACAAAGGCGCAGCGCTGCTGTGCGGACAAAAGCCGCAGCGGTCCCTGCCCGGCGCTGCGCAAATGCGGTCTCAAAGGCGGCAGACGTGAAAGGAAGAACAGGGCGAAACGGGAAGCAGCCTCAGGCCTGCGGCAGGCCCAGCCGAGGGGGCGTCAGCGCTTCTTGCGCCCCACGCCTGCGGGGAGGGTTTTTACGGCGCGCACCGCATCGACGCGGTGTCGATCCATGCGCAGGATTTCCAGCTCCCAGCCGTAGTAGATGAGGCGGTCGCCTTTGACGGGGATGCGGCCCAGGCGCTCCATAATCAGGCCCGCCAGGGTGGCGCTGGAAAGACGTCTGGGCAGGGGCACGCTCAGCCAGGAGGCGAAGAGGTCCACGCTCAGACGGCCCGGCATAACCCAGCTGCCGTCTTCGCGGCGGCAGGCCTCAGGCCCGGCGGGCATGTCGCCCATCTGCCCGGCCAGCATGCTGAGCAGCTCGGCCGGGGTCACCACGCCCACCACGTCGCCGTACTCGTCGCGCACAAAAGCCAGGGGCACCGGGTGGGTGCGGAAGTTGTCCAGGATGACGGGCAGGGGCGTGTGCTCAAAAATCGTCGGCGCGGGGCGCACAAAGGCTGTCAGATCAAAGGGCGCGCCCGGCGCGGGGGGCGGGGCGGCCAGAAGGTCGCCGGGGCGCACTACGCCCAGCACTTCGTCCGTATCCCGGCGCAGCACGGGCAGCCAGGGCAGGTTCGCCTCCGCGGCAAAGCGGCTCACGGCCTTGCGGTCCGCACGGCTGTCCAGCCAGCGCACCCGCTGGCGCGGGGTCATGATGAAGCGCGCCGTGCGGCCGCCCAGGCGGATGACCCGGGCCACCATGTCCCGCTCCTGCGGGGCGAAGAGCTGCCCGCCACCTTCCCCGGCCAGGGCCGCCGCGTCCAGCTGCGCATCGCCGGAAGGCACGCCGCCGCCCAGAAAATTGAGGATGACCCGCGCGGTGGATTCGCGCATATCCCGCATGCTGAAGCGCCGCCGCCGGTTGCGCAGAGCCCACTGGTTGCAGCCCTCAACAAGGATGGAAAAACCGATGGCCGCGTACATGTAGCCCTTGGGGATATGGTAGCCCAGGCCATCGGCCAGCAGGCTCAGGCCGATCATGAGCAGAAAGCCCAGGCAGAGCACAATGACCGAGGGGTGCCGCTCCACAAAACGCAGCAGGGGCGCGGCCGCCAGCACCATGATGGCCATGGCCGCCACCACGGCCAGCATCATGATGAACACATGCTCCACCATGCCCACGGAAGTGATGATGGAATCCAGCGAAAAAACCGCGTCCAGCACCACGATCTGCAGGATGACCTGCCAGTAGCCCACCTGTCGCTCCGGGCCGGAAAAACTGCCCGCGCGCCCTTCTACCCGGTCGTGCAGCTCTGTGGTGCCCTTGAGCAGCAAAAACACGCCGCCGCCCATAAGAATCAGGTCGCGGGCCGAAAAGCCGTGCCCGCCCAGAACGAACAGGGGCGCAGTCAGCGTGACCAGCCGGGCCATGAAGGCCAGCAGAACCAGCCGCATGAGCAGGGCCAGGGCAATGCCCGTGAGAAAGGCCTGCCGCCGCCGCACTTCGGGCAGCCGGGTGACCAGAATGGAAATGAACACCAGGTTGTCCACGCCCAGCACCACTTCCAGCAGCACGAGCGTGCCCAGACCCACCCAGGCGGCAGGGTCCGCAATCCAGGCAAAATCCCACATCAGACGACTCCGGGGCCGCGGCGGCAGGGCCGACGGTCAGGGGGCGGCGTATTCATTGATTTTTTCCGGCAAAAAGCCTGTCCGCCAGTTTGCGGTGCGCCGCGGGCATGGCCAGGGCTTCCAGATCCGCCGGGCGCACCCAGCGGCATTCCGTGGCGGCGGTCAGCTGCGCCGCGGGCGTCTGCCCCGCCGCCGCCAGGTCAAGGCCGAAGCAGTGCAGGGTCAACCGGTAGGTGGTGTAGCCGTGCCGAATAATGCCAAAGGTTTCGGCCACGCGCACGGCAAAGGCGGTTTCTTCCATAAATTCGCGCACAACGGCCGCTTCCGGGCTCTCGCCCGGCTCCACCCGGCCGCCGGGGAACTCCCAAAGGTTGCCCCACACGCCGGAGGGCGGCCGCTTCTGCACAAAAACCAGGCCCGCGCGCCGCAGCACGCCGGTGACGGCCTGCACGGGCTTGATGACGGCCCGCTTGCCCGGCACAGGGCGCTGCTCCGCAATGCCCAGGTGACGGCTGATGCAGAATTCCGCCAGGGGGCAGACCTCACAACGCGGCTTTTTGCGGCAGATCAGCGCGCCCAGCTCCATCATGGCCTGGTTGTGCTCCCGCGCGCGGCCTTCAGGCACCAGGCGCAGGGCCCAGCGCCGCACCACGCCGGCGGCGGGATCCTGCTTCACCGGGCTGTCCACATCAAAGACCCGGGCGATGACCCGCTCCACATTGGCGTCCACGCAGGGCAGCTTTTCCCCGAAGGCGATGCTGGCGATGGCCCCGGCCGTGTACGGCCCCACGCCCGGCAGGGCGCGGATGGCCTCCAGATCGGAGGGAAAGACGCCCCCGTGCTCGGCCACGATCTTGCGGGCCGCGGCCAGCAGGTGCCGCGCGCGGGAATAGTAGCCCAGGCCCTCCCACTGGCGCAGCACCGCTTCCTCGTCGGCCGCCGCCAGGGCGGCGATGTCGGGAAAGCGGGCCATCCAGCGATTGAAGTAGTCCACGCCGCGCTCCATCTGCGTCTGCTGGAGCATGACCTCCGAGACCCAGACCTCATAGGGCGTGTAATTGACGCGCCAGGGCAGCCGCCGCTGATTGACGGCAAACCAGTCCAGCAAAGCGCGCCGGAGGCGCGGGATGTGCTGCTCCGGCGGCGAAAAAGGCCGCAACATGTCGGCGGAAGCGCCCGCAGGCGCTGACGGGGATGGATCCATGCACAAGAGCATAGCCCTTCGGTCGGGCATTGTCATCCGCCCCGCCCTGCCCTATAGTGCGCGCAAGAGCGGCGCTTGCGCCCGCATACCCCACGTTGCAAGGAGCGAACATGGCCGACAATCCCACGGTGCTGCTGGAGACCTCCTCCGGCGATATTCTGGTGGAGCTCTTCCCTGAGCAGGCTCCCAAAACCGTCGCCAACTTTCTGCAGTACGTTGATGACGGGTTTTACACCAACACCATTTTTCACCGGGTCATCCCCGGCTTTATGGTCCAGGGCGGCGGGCTCTCCGCCCGCATGGATGAAAAGCCCACCCGCGAACCCGTGCCCAATGAGGCCGACAACGGCCTCAAAAACGCGCGCGGCACCCTGGCCATGGCCCGCACCCGCGACCCCCACAGCGCCACCGCCCAGTTCTTCATCAACCTGGTGGACAACGATTTTCTGGACCACACCGCCCCCACCCCCGACGGCTGGGGCTACTGCGTGTTCGGCAAGGTGACTGAAGGGCTCGACGTGGTGGACAAAATCGCCAAGGTTAAAACCAAAACCCTGGGCTTTCACGAAAACGTGCCCGTGGATATGGTCCTTATTACCGGCACCAGCCGGTTTTAGGGCCCTTCACGGTTCCGCCGCGCAGACAGGGGCACAGCGTTCCGCCGGGAGCGCGCGCCCTTGTCTGCGTTATGGCCCGCTGAAAGCGCCTGCCCCGGTCTTTGGTGTAGCCCCGATTACCTTTGGTGTAGACCCGAAAACTCGCCCTTCCCATACAAAAAGCCCTTACAGCCAATGCTGTAAGGGCTTAAAAATCTCTGGAGCGGGAAACGGGATTTGAACCCGCAACCTTCAGCTTGGGAAGCTGACACTCTACCGTTGAGTTATTCCCGCAAAAGTGGAGCGGGAGACGGGATTTGAACCCGCGACTTCAACCTTGGCAAGGTTGCACTCTACCACTGAGTTACTCCCGCAAATATGCAAAACGGCGCTGCGTACAAAGAGCATTCTGGAGGCGGCATCCAGATTTGAACTGGAGATGGAGGTTTTGCAGACCTCTGCCTTACCACTTGGCTATGCCGCCAATAGGAAAAGTGGAGCGGGAGACGGGATTTGAACCCGCGACTTCAACCTTGGCAAGGTTGCACTCTACCACTGAGTTACTCCCGCTCAGCGAGGAATCCTTTTATCCGGCTTGCCCCCCAGTGTCAAGCCTGCTGTGACATTTTTTCCCGCAGGTTACAGAACGCTGCGCATGGCCGCACGGGCTGTTCAGTCCTTGGGGCGCTTGTCCACAATGCGCTGGGCCTTGCCTTCCGAGCGCTGGATGGAGTGCGGCTCCATAAGCCGCACCTTGGCCGTGACGCCCAGGAACTCCTTGATATTTTTCTGCAAGCGCTTCTCCAGCGACTGCAGCTTGCGGATCTGGTCGGCAAAGAGGCTGTCGCTCACCTCCACGCACACTTCCAGGGTATCCAGGTTGTCCGCCCGGTCCACAATAATCTGATAGTTGGGCGTAAGGCCCTCGCTCTCCATAAGCAGGCCTTCGATCTGCTGCGGGAAGACGTTGACCCCGCGGATAATGAGCATATCGTCGCTGCGCCCCTGCAGGCGGGAGATGCGCACATGCGTCCGCCCGCAGACGCAGGGCGTATAGTCCAGGCTGGTAAGATCGCGGGTGCGGTAGCGCACCAGGGGGATGCCCTCCTTGGTGAGGGTGGTCAGCACCAGCTCGCCCACCTCGCCGGGGGGCAGGCTCTCGCCCGTAACCGGGTCGATGATTTCCGGCAGGATGTGGTCCTCCCACAAATGCATGCCGCATTTGGCCTCCCGACACTCCATGGCCACGCCCGGCCCCATGACTTCAGAAAGGCCGTAGATGTTCATGGCGTCGATGCCCATTTTTTCTTCAATATCCCGGCGCATGGCCTCGGACCAGGGCTCGGCCCCGAAGATGCCCACCCGCAGGGGCAGCTCGCGAAAATCCACGCCCACTTCCCGCGCGGCCTCCCACAGGTGCAGGCCATAGGACGGCGTGGCGCAGAGCACGGTGCTGCCGAAGTCCCGCAGCAGGGAGGCCTGCCGCCGCGTGGCCCCGCCCGAGGCGGGCACCACCGTGGCCCCCAGGCGCTCGGCCCCGTAGTGCGCGCCCAGGCCGCCCGTAAACAGGCCATAGCCGTAGGCCACATGCACCACATCCGTGCTGTTCACGCCTGCGGCGGCCATGCTGCGGGCCATAAGCCCGGCCCAGGTTTCCAGGTCGCGGGCGGTGTAGCCTACCACCACGGCCTTGCCCGTGGTGCCGCTGGAGGCGTGCAGGCGCACAATGTGGTCCCTGGGCACGGCAAACAGGCCGAAGGGATAGTGGTTGCGCAGGTCCTGCTTTTCCGTAAACGGCAGCCGCCGCACGTCGTCCAGCGTTTTGATGTCGTCCGGGGTAACGCCCACTTCCGCGAAGCGTTTGGCGTAGAACGGCACTGTGGCGTACACGCGGGCGCAGAGATTGCGCAGACGGCGCAGTTGCAGCGCCTCCAGTTCCTCGCGCGGCAGGGTTTCCTGTTGCATATCAAAAAGCACGGCCCTCTCCTTGGATTGCTGACAGTGGCGCAAAAATCCGCGTCCGGGGCGACGTCCGGACGCGGCCGTACAACCGGCGTATCGGTTTGGTATGCCGCAATGCGCCGGTGCGGTCAATACGGCGAGCGGCCCGGCATTGCTCTCCGCCCGGCTTTACGGTATGTTTTGCGCTATGGAAAGCACAACCCCACCCGCCGCCCCAGGCACAGGCTCCCCCAGGCGTCATTCGGCCCTCTCCGTGGCCGCCCGCATGGCGGACGTGGCCCGCTGGCTGGAAGAGCACAAAGCCCTCAACGTGGTCAGCCTGGACCTCAACGGGCAGAACGCCTTTACCACGGCCCTGGTCATCGCCAGCGCCGGTTCGGCCCGGCACGCCCGCAGCCTGGCCGACGGCCTGGGCGAACTCTGCCGCCTGCGCAACTACGAATACCTGCGCACCGAAGGCTATGCCGCCGGCCAGTGGATTCTGGTGGATATGAACGACTTGGTGGTGAACATTTTTCAGGAGCCCATGCGCGCCCTTTACGGCCTGGAGGCCCTCTGGGGGGCGCACAACGCCGGGGAGGCGCGCCCATGACGACATCCCGCGCGCGCCTTACGCCCACCCTGCTGCTTATCCTGGACGGCTGGGGCCTGGCCGCGCCCGGCCCGGGCAACGCGCCCTGGCTGGCCAAAACGCCTCAGCTGGACGCGCTCAACGCCGCCTGCCCCCACTCCCGCCTTGCGGCTTCGGGCCGCGACGTGGGCCTGCCCGCGGGCTACATGGGCAATTCCGAGGTGGGGCACCTCAATATCGGCGCGGGCCGCATCGTCTACCAGGACATGACCCGCATCGACCTGGCCCTGGAGGACGGCAGCTTTGCCGCCAACCCCGCCATTACGGCCCTGCTGGACGCGACGGCCCGCACCGGCGGGCGGCTGCACCTGGCCGGGCTGCTCTCCGACGGCGGAGTGCACAGCCACATCCGCCACCTGGAGGCGCTCTGCGCGCTGGCCCACGCCCGCAACATCCCCGTACGGATCCACTGCTTCATGGACGGCCGCGACCGCGACCCGCACAGCGGCGCGGACTACATGCGCGCCCTGCTGGCGGCCGTCAAAGGCCAGCCCGCCGCCCGCGTGGCCAGCATGACCGGGCGCTACTACGCCATGGACCGCGATAAGCACTGGGAGCGCCTGACCCTGGCCTGGCAGGCCATGGTCCACGCCCGGCCCCTGACAGACCAGGACCCCGTGGCCGCGGTGGAGGCCGCCTACCAGGCGGGCGTTACGGACGAATTCATCCAGCCCGTCGCCTTTGCGGGCGAGGACGCGCCGGGCATGGCCGACGGCGACGCGCTCTTCTTCTTCAATTTCCGCGCGGACCGCATGCGCCAGATGGTGCAGGCCTTTATCCAGCCGGATTTTACGGGCTTTGACCGGGGCCGCGTGCCCGCCCTGACGGCTGTGGCCTCCATGACCGCCTACGAAGCCGATTTCAACATCCCCGCGGCCTTTCCCAAAGAAGCTGTCCGCGGCGGTCTGGGCGAGACTGCGGCCGACCACGGCCTGCGCCAGCTGCGCCTGGCCGAGACGGAAAAATACGCCCACGTCACCTACTTTTTCAACGGCGGCGCGGAAGCGCCCTTCCCCGGCGAGGACCGCATCCTGGTGCCCTCCCCCCGCGAGGTGGCCACCTACGACCTCAAGCCGGCCATGAGCGCCGCACAGGTGACGGACAGATTTGTGGAAGCCTGGAACAGCGGCGTCTATGATCTGGTGGTCTGCAACCTGGCCAACGGCGACATGGTGGGCCACACCGGCGTGCTGGACGCGGCCGTGCAGGCCTGCGAAACCGTGGACCAGTGCGTGGGCCGCATGGCCGCGGCCGTCAAAAGCCGCCAGGGCCGCATGCTCATTATTGCGGACCACGGCAACTGCGAAACCATGCTCACCCCGGACGGCCGCCCGCACACGGCCCACACCACCAACCCCGTGCCCTGCATCCTGCTGCAGCCCGAAGGCTTGCCGCGCCCCCTGGCCGACGGCCGCCTGGCCGACGTGGCGCCCACCCTGCTGGGGCTTTGGGGACTGCCCCCTTCCCCGGCCATGACGGGCCGCGACCTTACAGGAGAGCTTACCCGTGGCTGAACCCAGACGCCCCATAGAACCCGTGGCCCCGGACGGCATGGAAATCCTTTTCTTTTACCAGTGCCCCGGTTGCGGCAAGCATGTGCCCCAGGCCAGCCCCACGGAACCGCGCATGGTGCGCTGCCCCGGCTGCGGCCAGCCCTTCCCCATCATCCCGGTAGACGAACACAGCCTGCACTATGTGCGCATCATGCTGGCCGACGGCAAGGCCGCGGCTGACCCGGACTTTCTGTAGGCCGGCTCCCGGCCGAGCCCTGCGCCCGCGCTTTGCCGCCGCAGTCCGACTAGAGCATTTCAATTTTGCAATGCCCTGCGTCACGGCAGGCACAGGGCCTCCACAGGCACCTTGCCTGCAACGTATTGGGGGCTATGGGTATAGTTGGCGGGCAGATGCCGCACGAGGCAATCCGGATCGGGCAGGCCCTGCTTGCGCAGATAGCCCGTAAGATTCCTGGAATAAAATCCCTTGGGCACCGCCACGAAGGTCAGCCCCTGCGCGGCCTTTTCCCGGATATTCCAGACGCCGTAATCCGGGTTGACCGCCGGGCTGCGCAGAAATTCCCCCATCAGTTCCCTGTCCAGCAGATACATGCCCTGATACGGATTGGGCAGGTTAATGAAAGCGTACTCTTCCGAAACCGTCAGATAGGGGAGAGCGCGCATGCACTGGCTTTCCGCCTGGTCCACCACATACGCCCGGCCGTCGCCCCGCCGCAGCTCATAGCGCACAAAAGAGGGGTACTGGCGCGTTTTCCGCAAAAGCTCCCGCCCACGCAGCCAGTAGGCCACATTTCGCGGCAAAACCAGCGTATCATCTTCAAGGTAAAGGAAATGCGTAATGCTGGCGTCTTGCGCATAAAGCTCTGTAAAAACCTGGCGGTGTATCCAGGTCAGCAGGTATGGATGCCCCAGCAGATTCGGCACATGAAACGCATACTGCACATTGCCGGCATTGCACAGGGAGCTTGCCGCGACGAGACGTTCCGTCTCAGAAGAATTTGTACAGATATGGACCTGAACGGACGCGGCAAAGTTTTTAAACTCCTCGCAAACGCGCCTGAGGTATTGGAACCGGCTTTCCTTAAAGAAAAACGTTACGGCGACCGCCAGCTTTTCCGGCAAGGGTCCGGGCATAACCCACCTCTTTTGCGGACAATCCATCCCCGACTGCCCTTCCCCTCCCGGCAAAACGCCGCCGCAAAAACACAGCAGTCCACGCGCCATAATAATTTTCTGCTATCATGCGGGGAAAAAACGCCGCCTGTCAATACGCCGCACCCCAGCCGCAGGGGCATTGCGCCTGCCCTTGCTCAATTCCCCCCTTCCCCAAAAAAATTTTCATATTTTTTCAGCCCGATTGTGAAAAAATTCTTCAATTGTAACGCCATTCCAATGCCCGTTCCACCGTCCCAGGCCGCAAAAACCGGCCGCCTTGTTCAAAAAATCACAACAATGACTGAAAGACCAAACAATTCCGGCCTATTGACGCCTCTCTCCAATCTCCGTAATGAGCTATCATGGCGTGTTGCCACCCCCGTTACACAATCATTAACCACAGGAGGGAGGACAGGACCATGTCCCAGGAGCGGATCACCACACTGTTGAATGAAAACCGCAGCTATCTTCCGCCAGAGCACGGCAAGACTTCCGCCTGGGTTTGCGGCCCGGAGGAATACAACGCCCTCTGCCGGCGCGCCCTGGAAGACCCCAACGATTTCTGGGGTGCGCGAGCTTCGCAACTGATCCACTGGTTCAAACGCTGGGACAAGGTACTAGAAGCTGACGAAGTACGCCATAAATACAAGTGGTTTGTGGGCGGAAAACTCAATGCCTCGTTCAACTGCATTGACAGGCACCTCATCTCCGGCCGCCGCAACAAAGCCGCCATCATCTGGCAGGGCGAAAAAGAAACCGACGTGCGCTGCTACACCTATCAGATGCTCTATACCGAGGTCTGCCGGGTGGCCCACGCCTTAAGCTCCCTGCGCATCCGCAAGGGCGACCATGTGGCCCTGTACATGCCCATGATCCCGGAGCTCTTCATCGCCATGCTGGCCTGCGCCCGCATCGGGGCCATCCACACGGCCATCTTCTCCGGCTATGCCGAAGGCGGCGTGCGCAGCCGCATCGAAGGCTGCAAGGCCCGCGTGGTCATCACCGCAGACGCCGCCGTGCGCGGGGGCAAATGCAAACCCCTGAAGGCCAACCTCGACCCTATCCTGGAAAAATGCCCCTCCGTGGCCCATGTGGTGGTGGTGCGCCACGCCGGGCTGGACGGCGTGACCATGCAGCGCAACCGCGACATCTGGTGGCACGACCTTATTGACGACTTTACCCTCAACCCCGACTTCCCCTGCGAACCCATGGACGCCGAAGACACGCTCTTTCTGCTCCACACCAGCGGCAGCACGGGCAAACCCACGGGCGTCATGCACGCCACGGGCGGCTACCTTACCTACGCCGCCCACACCACCCAGTGGTGCTTCGACATGCGCGACGACGACGTCTACTGGTGCACCGCCGACGCGGGCTGGATCACCGGCCATACCTACGGGGTCTACGGCCCCCTCTCCCTGGGGGCCACCACCCTCATGTTTGAGGGCATCCCCACCTGGCCCTACCCCGACCGCTACTGGCGCATTGTGGAAAACTTCCGCGTCAACATCCTCTACACCGCGCCCACGGTCATCCGCTCCCTCATGCGCATGAACGAAGCCTGGACAGAACGCTACGACCTGGGCAGCCTGCGCATCCTCGGCAGCGTAGGCGAACCCATCAGCCCCGAAGCCTGGCAGTGGTACCACAAACACATCGGCAGCGGCGAGCTGCCCATTGTGGACACCTGGTGGCAAACCGAAACCGGCGGGGCCATGATCGCCCCCATGCCCTACGCCACCAAACTCAAACCCGGCTCGGCCAGCAAACCCCTGCCGGGCATCGACGCCACGGTTATGGGCTCCGCCGCCCGCGACGGCGAAGAACCCGAAGCAGGCTGCCGCGCCGGGCACCTGGTCATCCGCCGTCCCTGGCCCGGCCTGATGCAGGGCGTGTTCAACGACGAAGAAAAATACCAGTCCTACTTCTCCCGCTTCGGCTGCTACGCCTCAGGCGACGCCGCCGAAGTGGACCAGGACGGCTACTTCTGGATCCTCGGCCGCATTGACGACTCCATCAACGTCTCCGGCCACCGGCTCTCCACCGCCGAAATCGAAGCCGTGCTGGCCGCCTGCCCCGAAGTGGGCGAAGCCGCCGTGGTGCCCATGCCCCACCCCCTCAAGGGCGAAGGCATCTACGCCTATGTGGTCACCCGCGACGAAGTGCCCTGGAGCGCCGCCCTGCGCGTCAAACTGCGCGACGCCGTGCGCCGCGACATCGGCCCCTTGGCCAGCCCCGAACATATCCAGTTCGTAGAGGCCATGCCCAAAACCACCTCCGGCAAAATCATCCGCAGAATGCTGCGCAAAATCGCCGGCGGCCAGTACGAAGACATCGGCGACGCCACCTCCCTCGCCGAACCCCAGGTGGTGGGCCAGATCATCAACGGCCACCGCAACCTCATGGCCGGCCGCCATGAAACGGAGAATGAAGCGACGGAATAAAAAATTGTGTGGGGGAAGGGGGACTTTTGTGAACAAAAGTCCCCCTTCCCCCACACGCTCCCCATCCCCTTCAAAAAACTTTTCCCTCCTCAGACAACGCGCGGGGCGTACCCGACCGGACGATTTTGTGCGTTGCACTGCGCCGCCTGGGCGCAGACGCGGCCACGAAAGCGTAAAGGTAATACGTTTGCGCTTACGCCCCCACAGCGGGTGCCTGCTCGCGCGGCCGCAAGGGCATTTCAAAGTTGCATGCCCTAAAACGGCAGGCGCAGCAGACGGATGGTGTAGGGCTGGATGTGCAGCAGGCGCTGGGCGTTTACATCCTCGGCGCGGGTGGCAAAGTCCTGAAAATGGATGTTGAGGATGGCCTCGGCCTCATGGCTGCAGTCAAAAAGGTGCAGGGTATTGCCCTCCAGACTGTCGGCTGTAGTCCAGTGACGGTTGACGGCCGGGCCATCGGGAATGAGGCGGCGGGTAAAGCGAAAGATGACCGCCCGGTGGTCGGCGGCGTTGAGCCAGCCCCCACAGCATTCCCAGACCTGCTCTGGAGAAGGATCGTCCCGCGTCGCGAAGGGCTGGCGGATTTCCAAGGGGAAATTGCGGCCCTGCACGCGCAGCATGCCGTCCACCAGGGCGCAGTAGTCGGTTTCCTGCTCCAGCACGGCGCGGAAGGCATCGGGCGAGGCGGCCAGCCCCAGCAGCGTGTCGTTTAGAATGTCCCGCGCTTTGAGCACGCGCAGGCCGTGGGTCAGGCGCAGGGCGTTGAGCACGGCGTAAATGGCGCAAAACGTGTCCAGCTTGCCCTGGTAGAACGGTTTGAGCATGGCGCGGCCTCCGCAGGCTGTTATGCCTGCTTAGGGCTTGCCCGGTCAAGGGGCCGGCGCGGCCGCGGCGCACGGCAACACAGGCCCGCCGCAAAGGCAATCTGCACTAGGCGCGCGGCCTGCCGAAAGCCAGCAGGATGCTCACAATGCCGGCGCTCATAAAGTAAAACCCGGCCAGGAAGCTCATGGTCAGGATGGAAGAAACAGGGTTGGCCGCCATAAAAAAGCCCAGCAGAACGCAAAGGACATTCAGCACCAGAGTGAAGATATAGAGGCCCCTGTTGAGCAGCCGCAACGGCCAGGAATACACCAGAGCGTCAATGGAAGTCATGATGAACCAGAAAGCGAAAATATACGGCATGATGGCCATGGAAAAGCCCAGGTTGATCAGGAACACCACGCCGATGGCCACATCCAGAACGCCCACGATCAGCCGCATCAGGCTTTCGCCGCGATAACGGATGAGCAGAAGGCCTTTAAACAGGGCGGCCAGGGCAAAAACAATGGTGATCGCCGCCAGATTGGCCGCGGGATTTCTGAAGGCGACCAGCGCCACAAACAGAAACAACACCCCAATAAGCAGACACGTCCAATCGAATTTATTGCTGCGTTCCATTTCCATGACGCTGCTCCTCCATGGCGTGGTAAAAGGTCCGGGCTCTTGCGGCTGCAAGATAGCCACTACAATAACAATACATTGCCCTGCAGCCATGTCAAGCAGCTCCGCCCCCATGCACGCGCGCCGGGCGGCGGGCGCAAAAATCCCCCGAAGCCGCCAGGGGCTTCGGGGGACAGAAATGCTGCGCCGCAGCAGGGGCGGTCAGTCTGTGGGGGCGGCCACGGACGGCTGCACAGGCTGCACAGGCTGCACGGGCTGCAGAGTATGCATGTTGATCTGCTGCGGGCCCTCCACGCATTGGGGCACCTGCACGCCCAGGCGGACCTTGTGGTTGATGAAGATGGGGCCCGTAAGGTTAAGGGCGGCCTGCTCCGGCGCGCCGACAGGAATGGACACGGTAACCAGCAGGACGGCCTCGTCCGGGTTTTCCAGCTGAAGCAGCTGGCGTTCCGCCGGGCCCAGCACCGGGGCGTAGGATTTGTCCAGAAAACTGTAGGGATCGGCCACCAGCAAACCCACCTGGGGCGTGTGCACGCTCTGCAGGATCAGCAGCGGGGCCTCCGGGCGGATCTGCAGCAGGATGAAATCCCGCTCGGTTTCAAATCCGGCCAGCCCGCGGGGAAAGTGCACCGCCTTGTCCATGTCGATGCTCCGCTGCCCAAGGCGGGTGTCGATGGTTACTTCGTTGTTCCGTGCCATAGTTCAGCAGCCACCATAAGGTCGTTGTTACTGGTTGCAAGGGCGCGACGGTTTTCCTCCACAACCCGCCGGTACACTTCTTCGCGGTACACTGTGGTTTCTTCCGGCACTTCCAGGCCGAGGCGGACCTGCTTGCCCTGCATCCCCAGTACGGTGATGCGGATGTTCTCGCCCAGGTAGAGGCTTTCGCCGGGGCGGCGCGTCAAAATCAGCATTAGGGCGGTCCTAAGTCCTAGAGGTAATTGGCCAGGCTCATCTGCATAATCAGGGATGAGGATTGCAGCACCGTCTGGTACGTCAGTTGCTGGCGGGTCAGCTTGGTCAGCAGTTCCGTGAGGTCGATGTCTTCAACATAACTCAAGCGGTCTTCCTGGTCCAGCTTTTGAAAGCTCAGCACGTCGCTGGCCGTGCTGACCCGGTTTTCCAGCCCGCCGATGCGGGCCACCTGGGTAAGCACGCTCTGCTGCACGCTTTCCAGCTGGGCCAGCACCTGCTGGCAGCCTTCCTGGTTATTGTTCTCGCAGTAAGCAATAAAATTGCCCGCCACCTCAAACAGGTTGGTGTCTTCCGTCATGGAGGCCTGGCCGTCGTAGTAGCCGCCGAAGATATCCTTGCCCACGTTGTTGACGGAAATATATGTGTCTTTCAGAATTTCCAGATTCAGATCGGCGCGCCGGGGGTGAATAAGCACCTGCGTGCCCGCCGTCACCGTGCTGGAGGCGGCGTCGGCCGTCAGGTCCATATAGCCGCCCGGTACGGGCAGGCGCACCGAGTCCGTCCCTGTGCTTACGGCCGTGGCCGGCACCCAGGTGGACCCGCCGTCCGTGCTGTAGGAATAGCCGAACTCCGTGCCCGCCCCTGCCGCGCTCAGGTCCACGTCGCTGTCCACCCGCACCAGCACGTTGCTGCCGAAGCTGCCGCTGGCCTCGGCCGTAAGGCCTTCGGGGCCGCCCATAATGGTCATGTCCGGCGGGGGGTCGTTGTCGTCGCCCTGATACACGGCCGTGGGCCGGATATAGAGCAGGGTGCCGTTGTCGGCCCCCGCGCCTAGGGTGGTGTCCGCCGCGCTCACAGCCAGGTCCTGCTGCATGGTCACCACCACGCCGTCCAGATCCAGCGTCGCGTCCGATGTAGAGGCGTCGGTCCAGGTAGTGCCGCCGTCCGCGGACCAGCGGTAGTTCAGGGTGTCCGTGCCCAGGGTGCCGGAGCTGGTGAACTGCACCATCAGGGAGGTGTCCGAAGCGCCCTCAATGGTATAGGCCCCGGCGTCGATGGCCGCATCCCAGTTTTCGTCCCAGCTGGTCAGGGCCAGGCTTTCCGTAAAGGCGCTGCTGGAGTAGCGCTGCCCGGCAAAGATATTTTTATCTTCGTACTGCGTATTGGAAAGGTTGAGGATTTCGCCAAAAATTTCCCGCGCCTGATAGGCGATCTGCTGGCGATTCTCCGCCGTGTAGGTGCCGGTGGAGGCCTGCTCGGCCAGGCTTTTGAGGCTGGTGATGGCGTTGCTCAGCTGGGTGCCCAGCACGTCGTCGGCCAGCTGCAGCCAGCCCGTGGCCGTATCCACGTTGCTTTCGTACTGCTCGGTGGCGCTGATGTCGTCCCTGGTCATGAGCACGCGGTAGGTGCCGGCCGGGTCGTCTGAAGGCCGGTTGATCTTCTTCTGGGTGGAGCCCTGCTCGTTGCTCTCCATGTAGGCGGCCAGAGTGCTCTGCATCTGGCTGACCATGGTATTGTACATGGACTGCTGCGTCACGCGGATGGCCATACGCCCCCCTTATTCCTTGAGGCCCAGCAGGGTTTGCAGCATCTGGTCGGCGGTGGTGATGAGCTTGGCCGCCGCCGTGTAGGAATGCTGATATTTGATGAGGTTGGCCATTTCTTCGTCCAGGTTCACGCCCGTGACGGAGCTGACCTGGTCTTCCAGATCGCTGGTCAGGGCCGTGTGGTACTCCGCATTGGTCTGGACGCTGCGCGTATCCGCGCCCACGGTGGTGACCAGGTTGGCGTAGTACTGGGAAATGGTCTGGTTGCTCACGGTCTTCCAGACGGTGGAGATGGTCACGGTCGTATCCGCCAGCTTGGCAATGGCCGTGGCCGTGGCGTTGTCCCCGGCGTTGACCTGGTACTGGCCGTTGACCTGGCCGGCGGCGATATAGTTGACATCGCTGTGCATCTGGCTGTTCACGGCCAGGTCGTCCGCGCCCGTGCCGGTAAAAAAGGCATTGACGCCCAGGGCCGCCATAAGGCCGGAGGTATCCGCGCCCAGGGCAAACTGCACGTTGCTGGCGCTGTTGGTTTCAATAAGCAGCCTGCCGTCCTGAATGCTGGCCTTAAGCAGATTCTGCCCCGCATTATTGGGGTCGGGAAAACTGCTGTTGATGGCGTTGGCCACGTCCTCCAGGGAGTGTACGGAAGGGTCAAAATTTTCCACTTCGGCGGTGCTGGAGTCAAAATCCAGCATGCCGGAGGTCACATATTCGCCGGTGGTTTTGTCATAAAAATAAAAGTTGACGTTGCCGGACTGCAGGCGGTCCGCATTGGGCAGGATGGACTGCGCGGAGCCCAGCGCCTGGGTGGAGCTTTCCACCTGCTGCTGGCCCTGGCTGTAGTCCAGAAGGGTGTTGCCCGTGCCCTGGCTGTGGATGCGGTTGACCTCCCAGATCAGCGAGGAGGCCACGGCGTCCAGCTCGTCCAGGTAGCGGCCGCAGTTGTCGTCACGGACGCTGAAATAGGCCGTCAGCGTGCCGCCGGTGGTGCGGTTCTGGTTTTCCGTGCCGTCCAGGTAGGTCTGCGGGGTGATGTTCTGGGCCCCGCGCGTGGGCTCAATCCAGTAAAGGCCGGTCTTGGGAACGATGTCGAACTTGTCGCCCGCGGTAAAGCCCGTGGTTTCGGAAAAGGAGATTTTGAGATCCTTGACCTGCACGGGGTCCACCTGGCCGTCGCCGTCGTTGTCCGTGACGGTATAGTGCAGCTCCTGGCCATCCTCGTCGCGCAGCCAGGTTTTGCCGCCGTCCAGCGAAACGCGGAAGGAAGGCGGGGGCGTATCGCCCACATCGCCGCCGGTCACCATCTCCAGCGTGTATTCGTGGCTGTCCGTGCCGTCAAATTCCACACTGCCCGTATAGGTGGAATCGGCCGTCAGCCGGCTTTCCGCCCGCGCGTCCAGCACGTCCAGCTCAAAGGAGCTCTGCCCCTGCACCAGGGGCTGGCCCGTGGAAAGCTGCACGGTAAAATCGCCGCCGCCGTTGTCCGTGGTCTCCACGTCAATAAGCCCGGCCAGCTCGCGCACCATCTGGTCGCGCTGATCCAGAAGATCGTTGGGGTTGCTCACGCCCTCGCGGGTGCGCGCGTTGATCTGGTTGTTGAGGTCGGCAATGCTTTTGGAGAGGGTATTGACCCGGTCCACAGCCTGATTGATGGAAACGTCCATCTCGTCCTGAATGGCTTTCAGGCTGTCCACGGTGCTGGTCAGCATGTCGCTGAGGCTGTCGGCGTAGGACAGCAGGCTCTCGCGCGTGGCCGTGTCGTCCGGACGCTGGGCCAGATCGCTCCAGGCCGTGAAAAATTCCGTCAGCGTGCCGCTGATGCCCGTGCGGTTGGACTCGTTGAACAGGTTTTCCACCGAGGACATGATGGTTTCCTGCTCGCTCCAGCGGGCGGAATTGGTGGACTGCCGCACATAGGAGCTCTCCAGAAAAGCGTCGAAATAGCGCAGCACCTGCTGGGCGTTGACGCCCAGGCTTTCGCCGCCGGGCTTGGTGGTAATGGTGCCGCCGTCGCGCTGGTCCACATAGCGGCGGGTGTAACCTTCCGTATCGGCATTGGCGATATTGCTGCCTGTGACCGAAATCCAGGCCTGCGCCGCCGTAAGGGCTGTGTACCCGAGGTTGAGCAGACCGCTGAGCATGGCCTAGAGCCTCCCGGAAAGAAAGGCCGCCTGCGGATGGGGCTGCGCGCGCATGCCGCCCTTGCGGCCATATGTATCCGCCGGCACGGGCAGGGCCTGACGGGTCAGAGCCTGCAGGCTGCGGCTGCTCTGGTCCAGCAGGGCCAGAGCCAGCTGACTGTTGCGCGAGGCCTGGCGCGAGGCGCGCTGCTCGGCCCGGTCCACCTCGCGGGCCAGGGCGCGCAGGGCTTCCCCCTCCGCTTCCCGCCCTGCGGCGCAAAGCCCGGCGGCGTATGCCGTAACCCGCATGCCGTTCAGGGCCTTGACTACCGTAACCTTCTCCACGGCCAGCTGCCGGATAAGCTCCTGGATGGAAAATTCCAGCCCGGCCACGTCGTCCGCGCGGCGGGAAAGCAGAATGCCGTACTCTTCTTCCAGCAGCTGACAGAGCAGCTCCAGAGCCTTGGCCTGACGGTGGAGGGATGCGTGGATGTGTGCGTACATGACTGCCTCGCCGGGATGGGGCGGGGGCGGAAGCCCGCTGCGGCCGCCCCGGCCGGAACCGGGACCGCCGCAAGGGGGCAGAATCTGCCGCCCCGCGCGTTATGCTGCGATGGAAGCAATATCCGTGCCGCGAAGCCTAGGGCCTAGCCCCCCAGGTCCGCCGCGGTAAGGGGCGGAATGCCGCCCGTTGCGGTGTCCCCAGCCCCAGCGCCGGCGGCGCCCGGCGCAAGGGGCAGCCCTGCGGCCTGCCCGGCCTGGGCCTGCTGCGCCTGCTGGGCATGGTAAGCGGCAAGCCCCGCTCCGGCCCGGCTGTTGGGGCCCACGGCGTCCGTCTGCAGGGTGCGGATGAGCTCGTCCTTATGCCGCTTGCCATTGGCCGGAATATTGGTGGTGTAGCGCACCTTCATGGGCTGCAGAGCCTGCTGCCGCTCCAGAGCGCTGGGCGCGGCCGCGGGTCGGGCCTCCGCGTTGCCTGCGGCCTGCGCCTGCTGGGCGGCATTGGCGGCTTGCGCCGCGGCAGCCGCGTTAGGCGCGGCAGCGCCCGGCTGCAGCTTGCGGAGCAGTTCTTCCTTATGCCGCTGGCCCGCAGCGGCAATATTGGTAGTGTAGCGCACCTTCATGGGCTGCTGCCCCCCGGCGGCCTGCTGCGCCCCGGTCTGGCCTGCAGCCTGGCCCGCCGCGCTCTGCCCGGCAAAGCCCTGATCAGAAGCATTCTGCGCCGCCGCGCCCGGCGCGGCAAGGTACTGCGCCGTAAGGGGCGGCACCGCCCCGGCCGTTGCGCCTTGCCGGGCGTCAGCGCGGCCGTTGCGCGCCGCGTCGGTTGCGCCGGGATGCAGGGTGGGCAGCACAGCCCCAGGCCCCAGCTTGCTGCCCGCCTGGAACCGGGCGGCGCGGGCCATCTGCAGGCCGGAGTCGCCCCGGCCGGCGTGCGTCACGCGGATCTGTTTGTGCGGCTCGCCGCTCTGCTGCAGGGCCTGCTGCGCGCGCAGCACGGCCAGGGCCTGGTCCACCTCCGGCGGATTGGTCACGGCTGCGGCGGCCGGGATTCCAGAGGCGGCAACGGCCTGGGGCGCGGCGTCGGCCGCGGCCCCGGCATCGCGCAGGGGGGCCGCGCCGTCATAAATGGCCGCCATGCCCTGCGCGCCCGCGCCTGTACGGCTGCCGGCCTGCCCGGCCGCGGTTTCCTGTGCCGCCGGCGCTTCCGGCGCGGGGGGCAGCAAGGGCGCGGCCTCCGGGCTGAAAGCGCGCGCGGGCGACGCGGCGGCCGCCGCGCTCTGGCTGGCGCTGCCCAGGCGTTGCGAAAGCTGGGCGTACATCATGTCCGCCAGGCCTACACCCCCGGCCGCAGCCATTTTCTTGGCCAGCTCCTGGTCGTACATGCCCTGCCAGAACTGTTCCTCCCGGCCTTGCAGCAGGTTGCTTTTGGGCAGGGTATTGCGCATCTCCTGCCACATTTTCTGGATAAAAATGGATTCAAAGCCCTGGCAGGCCTCGCGCAGCTTTTTTTCTTGCTGCGCTTCCGTCAGATTTTTGCCGTTAACCCCGGCAAGGCGCGTCTGCACCTCCTGCCGGGCCAGCTCAGCCGCGCCCGCCTGGGGCACCAAAGGGGGAACGCCGAGGGACGCGCTCATTTAGATCACCTCCAGGTCCGCGTGCAGCGAGCCGGAAGCCTGCATGGCCCGCAGGATGGAAATGAGGTCGCGCGGCGTGGCCCCGATGGCGTTGAGGCCATCCACCAGCTCCTGCAGGGTGGCCCCTTCCACCATGACCAGGTGGCGCTGTTCCTCGCGGATATTGGCCTCGGTCTGCGGGGTCACCACAGTCTGCCCCTGGGAGAACGGCCCCGGCTGCGAGACCTGCTCGCTCTCCTGCACGGTAATCTGCAGGTTGCCGTGGGCCACGGCCGCGCGGGAAACCCGCACGTCACGCCCCAGCACCACGGTGCCGGTCTTTTCGTCCACCACCACCTTGGCTGCCGTATCCGGGCTCACGTCCAGGTTTTCCACCGAGGCCATGAGCGGCACCAGGTTGTTGCGGTACTGGGGCGGCACGTCCATGACCACGCTGGTGGCGTCCACCGCGCGGGCGTAGGGGCCGCCCATGGCCCCGTTAAGACGCTCCGCCATCTGCTGGGCCGTGGAAAAATCCCCGATGCGCAGGTTGAGGGTCAGCTTGTTCTGCTGGTTGAATTCAAAAGGAATGGAGCGCTCCACAATGCCGCCGCCGGGGATGATGCCCACCGTGGCCACGTTTTTGCTGGTGCTGGCCGCCTTGCCCGCGGCGGAAAAGCCCCCCACCGTGAGCGCGCCCTGGGCCAGAGTGTATATCTTGCCGTCCACGCCCTTGAGGGCCGTCTGCAGCAGCACCCCGCCCATGAGCGAAGTGGCGTCGCCCACCGAGGATACCGTCACGTCCAGGCGCGTGCCGGGCTTGGCCGACACGGGCATGCGCGCCGTGACCATGACCGAAGCCACGTTCTTGATCTTCAACGATGAGGAATCCACGCCCACGCCCATGCGGTCCATCATGTTTTTCATGGAGCTCAGGGTGAAGACGGAATCCTTTTTGTCGCCCGTGCCCGCCAGGCCCACCACCAGGCCGTAGCCGATGAGCTGGTTGTCCCGCACGCCCGAAAAGGTGGCGATGTCCTTGATGCGCACGGCCTGCGCCGGCAACGCCGCCCCCAGGCTCAACAGCAGCGCCGCCGGAAGTGCAAGACCCCACCGCAGCATTGTCAATTTCATGGCGCAGCCTCCTTGCCGAAAGACCGGCAACTGTCCTCTTGCAGGAAGCGTGCCGCCCATCCCGACAGAAGCTCTGCCCCTGACGCTGCAAAAAAAATGGAGCGTTTGCCCAGGCTGCGCCCTGCGCATCCCCTGAGGGGAGAAACGTTTTTTTGACTGTTACCCCGCCCCGTTGCGTCTGCGCAAGCGCGCGCCCAGGGCGCGGATCCTCTCGCCGAGGAGGACGAGGATGACGGAGGCGACAATGAGGGCGACGCCGGCGGCGATGGGGGGCGTGAAGGGTTCATGGAAGACGAGGACGCCCGCCAGAACGGCGGTGAGGGGTTCCATGACGCCGAGGACGGAGGCGAGGGTGGAGCCGATGCGCTGCACGGCCAGGATGAGGGTGAGGTTGGAGACCACGGCGGTGATCAGGGCGAGCAGCAGGGCGAGGCCCAGCTCGCGCCAGGAGCGCAAAGGGCGGAAGACGCCGGTGGCCAGGCAGTTGACCAGGGTGAGCAGGCCGCTCAGGGCCAGGACGTAGAAGGTCATGACCAGGCCGCTCATGTGGGGAATGCGGGCAGCGAAGATGGCGGTGATATAAAGGGCGTTGCAAAGGGCGGAGGCGAGCAGCAGGGCCACGCCTATGGGCTGCACGCGGCCGCCCGCGCCGCCGCCCAGCAGGTGCACGCCCAGGAGGGCCAGGGCCACGGCGCAGGCTGTAATCCAGGAAAAGCGCTCATGGAAAAAAGCGATCATGAGCAGCATGACCATGACCGGATAGAGAAACTGGAGGGTGGCGGCCACGCCGCTGGGCATGTAGGCAAAGCCCCAGAACATGAGCAGAGCGGCCAGGGCGTACATGCAGCTCATGCCCGCGAGCAGGCAGAGGGAGCGCGCGCTGGCGTGGAGGCGCTCGCCCCGCAGAACCAGGATGCCGCCCAGAACCACGGCGGCAATGGCAAAGCGGTAGAACAGCGCCAGGGAAGCGGGCATGCCCCCGTGGATCAGGGGCAGGGCGAACAGGGGGATCAGGCCGAAAGCGGCCGAGGACAGCAGACCGTAGAAGAAACCCATGGCATCCTTCTTGGGCGGGGGGCCTTACCTTGCTGCAAGGCAAGGTTTGGGGCCGCGCTGCCGGGGCATTTCAGCTTTAAAATGCCCTGGCGACTGCGTGAGCAGACGCCCGCTGTGGAGGCGTAAGCGCAAGTTATTTGCGCTGTTAAGCGCCGAAACGAGCGTGCCGTAAACCTTGAGAATACATATTCTCAAAGTTAATCTGCTCTAGAAGTGGGGGGCGATGCGCCTGAATTCCGGTTATGGAGGGGAAAGAGCCTTCAGGCCCGGACAAAGGCGGCCCAGCCTTCCAGCAGGGCGCGCAGGGCCTTACCGCGGTGGCTGCGGGCGTTTTTCTGCTCCGGGGTCATCTGGGCGGCGGTCAGGCCCAGGGTCGGGTCAAAAAAAAGCGGGTCATAGCCAAAGCCGTTGCTTCCGCGTTGTTCCGCAAGCAGGCGGCCTTCCCATGTGCCGCGCGTGGTCAGGCTCCGGCCGTCGGGCGTAACGGCGGTCATGCAGCAGACGTAGCGGCAGGCGCGGCGGGCCTCGGGCACGGCCGCCAGGGCGTGGAGGAGCTTGCGCATATTGCGGGCGTCGCGGCTTTCGCCGGGCAGCAGGGGCCAGTCGTCGGCGTAGCGGGCGGAGTGCACGCCCGGCGCGCCGTCCAGAGCGTCCACCTCCAGGCCGGAGTCGTCAGCCACGCTCACAAGCCCGGTGTGCCGGGCCACGGTTTCGGCCTTGATGCGGGCGTTTTCCTCAAAGGTCAGGCCGTATTCGTCGATTTCGCCGATTTCGGGAAAGGCGGCGAGGCCAAGCACCTCCACCCCGGCGTGGGCCAGGGGTTCGGCCAGCTCGCGGACCTTGCCCGCATTATGGGTGGCCAGAACAATGCGCAGCGCGGCAGTCATGGGAGCTCCTTGCCTGTAAGATGTTGCAGTGGCGCAAAGGCGCGCAGCATACGCCCCGCCCCGGCCTTTTGACAAGGCCGGACGGCAGGGCCCGCCGCGGCGGGCCCTGCCGGGGGCCGCCTTTTTCAAATAATATTTATTATATCATTATGTTGCATCGCAGCACAGGACAACGCGCTTTTCTTTTGCGCCACGCGGGCGTATACTTGCCAGCCAAAGTATCTGAACGAGGAAACCATATGGATATTATGGATATATTTGCCGTCCCCAGACCGGAAACGCGCATCCCCGCGCCCTACGTCATCGCCGAGGCCGGCGTGAACCACGAAGGCAGCATGGACATTGCCCGCAGGCTCATTGACGAGGCCGCTGCCAGCGGGGCCGACGCCATCAAGTTCCAGACCTACAAGGCGGCCACCCTGGCCTCCAAGGACTCCCCGGCCTACTGGGACACCAGCAAGGAACCCACCAGAAGCCAGTACGAGCTGTTCAGAAAGCACGACTCCTTCTGGAAAAACGAGTTTGAGGCGCTGAAAAAACACTGCGACGCGGCGGGCATCGCCTTCATGTCCACGCCCTTTGACGTGGAGTCCGCCCACTTTCTCAACGACCTCATGGACGTCTTCAAAATCTCGTCGTCGGACATCACCAACAAGCCCTTTATCCGCATCCTCTGCGATTTCGGCAAGCCCATCCTGCTCTCCACCGGCGCGGCCTATCTGCACGAAATCGCCGAAGCCGTGGAGTGGATAGAAGCCAGGGGCAACAAACTGGCCCTGCTGCACTGCGTGCTCAACTACCCCACTGCAGACGAAAACGCCGCCCTGGGCATGATCCCCGCGCTCAAGCGCCACTTCCCCGGCCACGTTATCGGCTATTCCGACCACACCCTGCCCAAGGACATGCACATCCTGGAAACCGCCGTGCTCCTGGGCGCGCGCGTGCTGGAAAAACACTTTACCCACGATAAAACCCTGCCCGGCAACGACCACTACCACGCCATGGACAAGGAAGACCTGCGCCGCTTCCGCACCCGCCTGGCCGCCACCCTGGCCAGCGTGGGCGAAATGGAAGTGCGCGCCCTGCCGGAAGAAGAACCCGCCCGGCAGCACGCCCGCCGCTCTCTGGTCACGGCCCGCGCCGTGCCCGCCGGCCAGCCCCTTACGCCCGCCGACCTCACCTGGAAGCGCCCGGCCCACGGCATCTCGCCCCGCAACTACGATGCCGTGCTGGGCCTGCGCGCCCGCCGCGACCTGCCCGAAGACACTGTGCTCACCTGGGCGGACCTGGATAAGGCCTGAGCCATGGACAACGGCCGTCCTACCCTTGTGCTCGGCCGCATGCCCCGGGGGGCGGACCCCGCCGCCTTCCGGGCGGCGGGCCCCTGGTGCTTTGCCGAACAGGAAGAATTCTTCCCCGATTGGGAACAGCGCTTTACCTTCGCGCCCGAACCCCTTACGGACCTTGCCCTGCAGGAGCAGGCCTGCGCCGAGGTCAAGGCCCTCTGCGCCGACGCCCTGCCCGCCCTGGCGGCCCGGCTTTGCCCGCACAGCCGCGACCTGCCCCCGGCCTATTGGGAAACCCTGCTGGCCCCCTGGGCCATGAACGTGGCCAAGCAGATTGTGGAACGCTGGTGGCGCGTCAAAGCCATGATCCGGGCCTGGGGGCAGACGCCCCTGCAAGTGCCCCTGCTGCCCGCAACCTGCACCTTTTTCTTCGCCGCCGGGCCGGACTTCGTCCTGCACGGCGCCCTGGGGCACACCTTCAACCACTGGCTGTTCTCCCGCCTGCTGGAGCCGGTCTTTCCCCCGGCCTGGAGCAAAGTCTGGCTGCCGCCGGAGACCAAGGCTTATGGCCGCCTTACCAGGGCAGCAGGCCGCGCCCGCCTGCGGGAACTGGCCCGCAACGCCCTGCTGCGCCTGCCCTTCCCTTGCATCAAAGGCGCGAGCCTGGGGCAGAGCCTGCGCTTTTCTCTGGCCCTGCTGCACCGCAGCCACGGGCCGGACCTTTCCACGCCCCTTGCCGCCTACGGCAGCGCGGCCACGGGTCGGACCCCGGACCTGCCGCAGCCCTACGCCGCCGATCCCCTGCCCCTTTTTCTGCCCGCCCTGCCGCGCCTGCTGGCCGGGCTGCGCCACCCGCGCCGCCTGCGCCCCGCCCTGTGGGGCCCGCGCCTGCGCGTGGCCAGCGTGCTGGCCTACGAGGACGCCGCCTACCGCCAGCGCCTGGCCCTCTGGCGCGGTCGCGGCCACCGGCTTATGTATGTGCAGCACGGCAGCGACTACGGCCAGGTGCGCTGCCTTACGGAAGTGGAAATGGTGGAATACGCCCAGCACGCTTTTGCCACCTGGGGCTGGAGCCGCCATGCGGGCTGCCGCGGCAACTTCATCCCCCTGCCCCACCCGCAGCTGGCCCGGCTTGCCGGCCGCTGGCACGGCGCAAATGGCCACAATCTCCTCCTGGTCGGCACGGAAATGCCCGCCTTCGGCTACCGGCTGGACGCCCACCCCTCGCCCCTCCAGGTGCTGGACTACCGCAAGGACAAAGCCCGCTTTTTCGCCGCCCTGAGCCGCGACCTGCAAGGCAAAAGCCTGTACCGCCCCTATTTCCCCGTGCCCGGCAGCCTGCGCGACGCCGATTGGGTGCTGGAACGCTTCCCCGCCGTGCGCCTGGCCGCCGGCCCCCTGGACAAACACCTTTTCGCCTGCCGCCTGCTGGTGCTGGACCACAACGGCACCACCCTGCTGGAAGCCCTGGCCGCCGATATGCCCGTTATCGCCTTCTGGCGGCGGGAGGTCTGGCCCCTCACCCCGGAAAGCGACGCCCTGCTGGATCTGCTGGCCCAGGCCGGCGTCTGGCAGCCCACGCCGGAGGCCGCCGCGGCCCAGGTCGCCCGGGTCTGGGAAGCCCCCTTGGCCTGGTGGCAAAGCGAGCCCGTGCGGCAGGCCCGTCGGGCCTACTGCCGGGAACAGGCCCGCACGGTGGAAGGCAGCGTCAATCCCCACTGGATCCAAACCCTCAAGAGTTTATAATCATGTCATTGCCCTTTATCCCACGCGCCGCAGCCGCGGCCTTCTGCCTCCTCTGCCTCCTCAGCCTCGCCGCCCCCGCCCCGGCGGCCGAAGCCGATGCGGGCAAAACCCTCCAGGAAGTGCAGACCGCCCTGGACAAAAACGACTACGACCAGGCCGTGCGCCTGCTCAAACCCCTGGTGGACCAACGGCACCCCGAAGCCCTCTACGTCATGGGCCGCCTGATCCTGGACGGCAAGGGCGTTAAAAAGAACGCCACCCGCGCCGCGGAATTTTTCCGCCTGGCGGCCGAAGGCGGCGACCTGAGCGCCATGAACTCCTGGGGCACGGCCCTGGCCTCCGGCGAAGGCGTGCCCCGCAACTACCGCGAGGCCGCCCGCTGGTTCCGCAAAGCCGCGGAGCAAGGCCACGCCACGGCCCAGTACAACCTGGGCTACCTTTACGCCCACGGCCGGGGCGTGGCCAAGGACGAAACCGCCGCCATGGACTGGCTCGCCCGCGCGGCCAACCAGGGCCTGGCCGACGCCCAGTACTCCCTGGGCTGGCTCTGCCTCAACAGCAAAGGCGAAAACCAAAGCGACACCAAGGCCGCCCACTGGTTTGAACAGGCCGCCCAGCAGGACGACCCCAAAGCCCAGAACAACCTGGCCTACATGTACGCCGAAGGCCGGGGCGTGGCCCAGGATCCGGCCCGGGCCGTGCAGTGGTACCAGCGCGCCGCCGACCAGGGCTACGCCGAAGCCCAGTACAACCTGGGCTTCATGTACGAACAGGGCCGCGGCGTGGCCCAGGACTACACCAAGGCCGTGGACTGGTACCGCAAGGCCGCCGAACAAAACGAACCCTCCGCCCAGTATTCCCTGGGCCTTATGTACGACCAGGGCACCGGCGTGCCCCGCAACCTGAGCGAAGCCAACCGCTGGTACCACCTGGCCGCCAAAAACGGCGACCCCGACGCCAAAGCCGTGGTCCGCGCCCAAAAGAGCGCCCCTGCCAAACAGCCGGGCAAACCCCGTCAGCAATCGCACCGCAAACCGCAGTAGTCCTCTTGGCAAGGGCACGGAAGGATGCAAAAAAAATAAAAGCGCTTGCAATTATGGCAGATTACCTTTGAGAATATGCATTCTCAAAGGTTAAGGCACACTCGTTTCGGCGCTTAACAGCGCACATAACTTGCGCTTACGCCCACACGCCCTGGCGTCTGCTCATGCAGCCGCCAGGGCATTTCAACTTTGAAATGCCTTACGGAACCGCGGGAAGGGATCGTTGGGGAGGTTCGCGCCCCGCCTTGTAGCACCCTTGCGGGGCCGGGCAGGGACAAAAAAAGCGGGAGGGCGAAAACCCTCCCGCTTTGCAGGAAAAATGCTGTAATGGCCGGAACTACACGCAGCCCGTGGGCTTGGGCAGACCAGCCATCTTGCAGGCGCCCTTACCGGGGCCGGAGGGGAAGAGCTCGTACACTTCCTTCAGCTTGTAGCCGGTGTTCTTGGAAAGAATGCGGACCATGGGGGCGATGCCGTTCTTCTTGTAGTAGTCCTGCAGGAAGTCCAGAATCTTCTGGTGGTCAGGCGTGATCTCGGAGATGCCCTCGGATTCCTTCACATATTCCATCCATTCGGGGCACCAGTCGTCAAAACGCAGCAGGAAACCGTCTTCGTCAACTTCAAAGCTTTTACCTTTATAGGTGATCTCAGCCATGCGTGTGTCCTCCTTGGACAGATATTGCTCAACTCCGCCAGGGCCAGGCAGCCCCGACGCTACGCCAACCGGGCAAGCCCGGCCGAATTCCTTCGTAGGCGCGAAAGCGTAACGCAATCACAACGAATGCGTTTATGCCACAAAGAAAAGTCCTTGGCAAGCCCCGGCGGCTTTTTTGCCCTGTGCGCCCGGCGTTGCCGATTTTTTTTGCGTTTTCATTTCAAAAAGATATGTTATGCATCACGGCACGGCCTGCATCCGCGCCCAGCGCAGTACAGCACATGGGCCTGCTTGCCAATGGCCTCCAGCAGGGCCTTTTCCGCTTCGGGGCTGGCCATCTGGCGGATACGCAAAAAAACCTGCCGCATGCCGTCGTCGCCGCTGCTGGCGGTCAGCACCGAAAGCAGCCGGGCATTGTGGGCACGCAGGGTATCAAAAATAGGGCGCATGGTGCCGGGCGCGTCCGGCAGCTCCACGCCCACCTGAATGCCGCCCAGCCGCGCCCCCGTAATGTCCACCAGCGCCTTGAACACGTCCTGGTCGGAAAGAATGCCCACCAGGCGGCCGCTCTCCTCCACTACGGGCAGGCCGCCGATCTTGTGGTCCAGCATGAGCATGGCGGCCTTTTCCACCGTTTCCGCCGGGGAAATGGTGACGGGGTTGGCCGTCATGATGTTCTTGGCCTTGAGCTCGGCCAGCAGGTAGTGCATCTCGTACATGTCCAGCGTGGTGGCTTTGGAGGGCGAGGCGTCGCGCACGTCGCGATCGGAAATAATGCCCACCACATGGCCTTTGTCGTCCAGCACGGGCAACCGGCGGATGTTGTGGTCCTTCAGCAGCTTGCCCACCTTGAGCAGAGAAGTTTCAGGCGTGACGCTCACAACGTCGGTGGTCATCCAGTTCTGTACGAGCATGCTTCCCTCCGGAAGGACGGATTTTGTGGACACCAGACACACGGCCGCGCCCCTCGCGGCCCTTCAGACCCCTATACACCACATCCAGGAACCTGCACAAGCCCGCCCCCGCAACGGCCCCCGCCGCCGTTTCGCAAGCCCCCTTGCGGGCCCCGGGCAAAAGGCGTATGCGGGCGCTGGGCACAAACCCTAAGGAGAAAACCATGAACGCAAGCAAACAGACGTGGAAGCATATGGTTCTGGCCGCCGCGGCGGCTGTCCTGTTTTACGGCCTTGCCCCGGCGACGACGGCAACGGCGGACGACGGCCCGTCCCAGCGGCAGCAGATGCGCCAGCGCCAGGACGACCGCCGCCAGCCCCAGGGCCAGCACCGGCAGGACATGCGCGGCAACAGCGGCCAGCACCGGCAGGACATGCGCGGCAACAGCGGCCAGCATCGGCAGGACATGCGCGGCGACCAGCGCGGCCAGCACCGGCAGGACGGCCAGCATCGGCAGGACATGCGCGGCAACAATGGCCAGCACCGGCAGGACATGCGCGGCGACCAGCGGCGCGACCAGCACCAGGACATGCGCGGCAACAACGGTCAGCGCCCGCCCCGCCAGGACATGCGCGGCAACAACGGCCAGCGCCCGCCCCGCCAGGACAACGGCCCCCGCGAAGGTCTGAACTAACAGGCTCCCTGAGCCGCAAAGCTGAAAGCCCCACGAAACGCAACGTTTCGTGGGGCTTTTTCTGATCTTTTGCGCTGCGGCGCTTTGCGTGCCGCTACTCCAGGCCCATGGCCTTGCTGATCTTTTTGGCGGCTTTTTTCACCTTGGCCAGCGGCGTCTTTTCGCTGGCGGCCGCAAACTGGCGCAACAAATCTTCCTGTTCTTTGGAAAGCCTGGTGGGGGTCAGCACCCGCACCTCCACCAGCAGATCGCCGCGCGCCTGACGACCGGGATAGGGCAGGCCCTCCCCGGCCAGACGCAGCAGCGTGCCGCTCTGCACTCCGCGCGGAATTTCCAGCGGCAGCGGGCCGTCCAGGCCGGGCGCCTCCACCCGGTGCCCCAGCGCGGCCTGCACAAAACTGATCTCCTGCGTGCAGAGCAAATCCTGCCCTTCACGCCGCCAGCGTTTGTCGGTCTCCACCGTCAGCACCACATAGAGATCGCCGGGCGGGCCGCCGTGTTCCCCAGGCTCGCCCTCGCCGCGCACACGCAGGCGCGTGCCCGTATCCACGCCGGCAGGCACCCGCACCACCAGCTCGCGGGTGTCGGTCACCACGCCCTCGCCCTTGCAGCGCGGGCAGGGCTTGACGATAACCTGGCCGGAACCGTGGCACACCGGACAGGGCATGGCGATCTGAAAAAAGCCCTGCGTGCGCCGCACCTGGCCCGAACCGCCGCAGTGGCGGCAGGTTTCGGCCTTGCTGCCCGGCGCCGCGCCGCTGCCGCGGCATTCGGAACAGACCACATGCTTGGGCAGGGAAAGGGTGATCTCGTCCCCTTTGGCCGCCTGGGCAAAAGAAATGGTCAGATTGTAGCGCAGATCGGCCCCGGCCGTAGGCCGCGGACCGCGGGCCGCCGTGGAAAACCCGAACAGATCGCCGAAAATGTCGCTGAAGTGGGCGAAGATGTCCTCGGTGCTGCCGAAGCCCCCTGCGCCGCCCTGCACGCCCGCCTGCCCGAAGCGGTCATAGCGGGCGCGCTTTTCCGGGTCGCGCAGCACGTCATAGGCCTCGGCGGCCTCTTTGAACTTCTGTTCGGCCTCGGCGTCCCCAGGGTTGTGGTCCGGGTGGTATTTGAGGGCCAGCTTCCGGTAGGCGCGTTTGATGGCGTCCGTATCGGCGTCGCGGGCGACGCCCAGCACCTCGTAGTAATCAAGCTCCATCGTGGTTCCGGTAGGCGCGTTGCGGTTGCAGAATGACGGAAGGTCTAGTCCTCGCCCGCCACCGTCTGCCCTTCGGGCAGCGGATTGTACAGGCTGAGGTCGTCAGGCAGCACCCTGCCGGCTGCGATTTCACGCAGGGCCGTCACCACTTCCTTGTTGCGCGATTCCACCAGCGGCTCATAGCCTTCGCGGTACTGATGCACCCGCTTGATGGCCATCTGCACCAGCAAAAAGCGGTTGTCCACACGTTCCTGACAATCTTCCACAGTAATACGGGCCATGCTGCCTCCCTGGAAGGGCTCCGCCGGCGGCCAAAGCCGCAGCCATGCCGGAACCCCTGCCCTGGCATAGAAATATCCGCGCCGCCCATGCGGGCTCCGGTCCGCCGCGCCCCGCGGGACGCGGCCCCAAAGGCCGCCGCGCAGGGTTACGGCATACAACATAATGCCGCCCGTGCCGTTGTAAAGGGCCGGGCGCGCCTTCACGCAGGTTTTGACCTGCCGAAATGAGATATGCTAGAGGCTCTCATCGCCCTTGTCAAGGGCGCAGTCTCTCGCACAGTCTTTCACAGGAGTAGCCTTATGGCAGGCGGCAAGGAAAAAAAACGTTCGTTCGCGCAGGAGGTCTGCGTCAAAAGCGCTGGCAAGGCCATGCAGCGGACGGGAATGCTCTGGCCCGGCTGCCGGGTGGGGGTGGCCGTGTCCGGCGGGGTGGACAGCTTTGTGCTGCTCAAGACCCTGCAAATCCGTCAGGGCATTGTGCCCTTTCCCTTTGAAATCATGGCCCTGCACCTCAACCCCGGCTTTGACCCGCAGAGCCACGCGGCCCTGCCCGGCTGGCTGGCCCGCCACGGCATTGCCGGACATGTGGAGGTGACGGACTACGGCCCCGAAGCGCACTCGCACAAAAACCTGCGCCGTTCGGCCTGCTTCCGCTGCGCCTGGCTCCGGCGCAAGCGGCTTTTTGAGCTCTGCGCGCGCTACGGGCTCACCCACCTGGCCCTGGGGCACAATGCCGACGACCTGGTGCAGACCTTCTTCCTCAACCTCTGCCGCAACGGCCGGGTGGACGGCATGAGCATGAACGAATCCTTTTTCGGCGGCGGGCTCCGCCTTATCCGTCCGCTCCTGCTGGTGGAGAAAAAATACATCCTCAAGGCCGCCCGCCAGTGGGAGCTGCCCGTCTGGGCCAACGCCTGCCCTTCCGCAGGGCACACGGCCCGCAGCGCCATGGGGGAGACCCTGAACCAGCTCTACGCCGTGAGCCGCGACGCCCGACGCTGCGTTTACAACGGCCTGATCCGCTGGCAGATGGAGGCCAACGCCGCGCCCGGTGCGGCCCAGGCGGATGCGGCCCAACCCGATGCGGCCCCGGCAGACCGCGCGCCTGACGCGGCCCTGCGACAGGAAGGCGCGCCCGCCCTGCCCCCGCCGCGGCATTGCCGTTGACAGGGCCGGGACAGCGGCCCTACAGTAATCCCTCCATGCTTTTTGGCAAATATCACATTGTCATCTTCAAGGAAGGCCGCAGCGGCAGCCGCAATCTGCGTCTGCGCGGCTGGTTCGGCTGCATTGCCGCCGTTCTGGCGCTGGGCCTGGTGGCCGCCAACGTCTGGCTTCTGCGGGCCTGGCTTGAGTCGCGCCATCTGGACGACGACCTCCAGAACGCCCAGCGCGTTCTGGAGGACCAGCGCCGCCAGATGGTCCACCTGGCCGAGCGCATCACCGGCGTGAGCCGCGACCTGGAGCGGGTGCAGCGCTTCGACAGCAAGCTGCGCATCATGATGAACATGGAAAAAGACCCGGAGGACGCCGGCGGCGGCCTGGACCGGCCCGGGGATTTTGCCCGCCTCTATCTGCCCCTGCACCGCCAGGAGCTGGCGGCCCGCAAGATGCAGGACTTTCTCGACCGCCTTTCCGAATCCACCCGCCTGGAAGAAGTGCGCCAGCAGGATCTGCTCCTGGCCCTGCGCGAAAACCGCGAGGCCCTTTCCTCCATGCCCACCATCTGGCCCGTGGTGGGCTTCGTATCCTCCAGCTTCGGCTGGCGCTCCTCGCCCTTCGGCGGCCGGGGGCAGTTCCACAAGGGGCTGGACATCACCAACCGCGTGGGCACGCCCGTGGCGGCCCCGGCCCAGGGCGCGGTGACCTTCAGCGGGCACGACGGCGCTTACGGCATCAGCGTGGAGATCAACCACGGCGGCGGCATCACCACCAAGTACGGCCATCTGCAGCGCAGCGCCGTGCAGCCGGGCCAGTGGGTCAAGCGCGGCGCGGTCATCGGCTATGTGGGCAACACGGGCCGCACCACCGGCCCGCACCTGCACTACGAGGTGCGCCTTAACGGCGTGCCCGTCAATCCCATGCGCTATATTCTGGAATAGCGGTGCTGCGGCCCGCGCCTGGGCAGCCCGGTCAGGGGCCGCAACGCGGCGCAGCCCCCGGCCGCGCAGGCCCACGCGCGGCGCGCGGCCTCACTCCAGCGCAAAGCCCGCCAGGGGCGCGCCCATGGCCCGGCCGTGAAAAGCCAGGCTGCCCGGCCCGGCCGCGCCGGCCAGCACCATCAGCGGCAGCAGGTGCTCCTCGCGCGGGTGGGCAAAGCGCGCGCCAGGGGCTTCCTTCCAACGCGCCAGACGCCGGTTGCGCTCCTGCGGCGGCAGGTCGCGCACGCTTTCCGTCAGCCACTGGTCAAAATCGTCCGCGCCGGGAATGGGCGCGTTGTCGCCGTAGCGGAAGGCCCGCATGTTGTGGAAGCTCATGCCGCTGCCCACCAACAGCACGTCTTCGTTACGCAAGGGGGCCAGGGCGCGCCCCAGGGCCAGGTGTTCCTCAGGGTCCAGCCCCTGCCGGAGCGAGATCTGCAGGGTGGGCAGATCCGCCTGGGGGAAGGACAGCAGGCCGGGGATGAAAACGCCGTGGTCAAAGCCGCGCCGGTCGTCCTCGTCCAGGGCTATGCCCGCCCCGCGCACAAGGCTGCGCACGCGCCCGAAAAGCTCCGGCGCGGCAGGCGCGGGCCACTGCAGCGCATAGGTGTGCGGCGGAAAATCGTAATAGTCGTAATAAAGCTCCGGCGCGGGCGTGGTAAGCAGAGTAAAACGCGGCGCTTCCCAATGGGCGGAGATCACCAGCTGCGCTTTGGGCCGCCGCGGCAACTGCGCGGGGATGGAACGCAGCCACGCGCCCAGTTCCGTCCAGGCGTCCGGCGGGTTCCAGTCCATAAAAAAGCAGGGGCCGCCCCCGTGGGGGACGTAATAGGCGGGCATGGTCGGCATAAGTGCCTCCTTTTGCGCCAGTCTACACGCCGCCGGGGCGCAATCCAAGCCCTCCGGCTCCCCCCCGGCAGCCGGGGCTTTTCTTTTGCGGCGGAGTGCGGCACACTTCCCCATATGCCTGAAGGCCCGCGGACGGGCCCAGGACATTTGCCGAGGTGCGTCAATGGAAGATCCGGTCCTGTACGGGGTCACGGGCTGGCCGCTGGCCCAGAGCCTTTCCCCTCTTCTCCACAACACGGGCTTTCACGCCCTGGGCCTGCCGGCCGTTTACTGCCGCTGGGAAGTGCCGCCCCCCAGGCTGCCTGCTTTTGTGGAAAGCGTGCGCCTGTTGCACATCCGGGGCTGCTCGGTCACCATTCCCCACAAGGCGGCCCTGGCCCCCCTGCTGGACGCGGTGACGCCCCTGGCCCGGCAGGTGGGCGCGGTCAACACCCTGTACTGGCAGGGGGATGCCCTCTGCGGCGAAAATACCGACGCGGCGGGCTTTCTGGCCCCCCTGGCGGGCCTGCCCCTGGGCCAGGGCGACGCCCTGCTGCTGGGCGCGGGCGGCGCGGCGCGGGCCGTGGCCGCAGGGCTTACGAGCCTGCCGGAAGGGCAGCGCCCCCGGCGCGTCTATGTGGCCACGCCCTCAGACCGTTCGCACCGGGCCCTGGCGGAAGCCTTCGGGCTTGTTCCCCTGCAGTGGGCGGAGCGGCACGACCTGCCCGCCCTGCTGGTGGTCAATGCCACGCCCCTGGGCATGCGGGGCAAGGCCGAGGCAGAAACCCCCTACGACTTTGCCCTGGCCGCCGCTCCGCTCTCCGGGCAAAAGTCCGGATTTTATGGCGAAAAGGCTGCACAGGCAACGCCTCTGGCCTACGATCTGGTCTATAACCCCCTGGAAACGCGCTTCCTGCGCGAGGCGCGGCTGGCCGGGCGGCGCTGCGTTTCCGGCCTGGAGATGTTTTACTGCCAGGGCGACGCCCAGTTCCGTCTCTGGACGGGGCGCGCCCTGCCGTCGGCGGCGCGGCGCGCTCTGGACGCGGCCCTGGGCGCGGACGCGCGGCACAAGGAGGCCCCATGCGCATAGCTGTCCTGCACGGCGTGAACCTCAACATGTTCGGCCGGCGCGACCCAGCCCAGTACGGCACGGCCACGCTGGCGGACATTGACGCGGCCCTGGCGGCCCTGGGCCAGGAGCTGGAAGTGGCGGTGGACTGCTTTCAGACCAACCACGAAGGCGTCATGGTGGAACGCATCCACGCCCTGGCGGATTCGGACGCGCGGGCCGTGGTCATCAATGCCGGGGCCTGGACCCACTACAGCTACGCCCTGGCCGACGCCCTGGCCATCCTGCGCGTGCCCGTGGTGGAGGTGCACATGTCCAATGTGCACGCGCGGGAGGCCTTCCGGCAGCAGTCGGTGCTGGCCCCGGTCTGCGCGGGCAGCGTCTGCGGCTTCGGCGTGGAGAGCTATCTGCTGGGGCTGCGCGCGGCCCACAGCCTGGCGCTGCGCGGTCAAAACGTGTAAGAAACAAAATTTTGTACCGGTTTCTGCGGCCCCGGACCTAGATTTCCCTCTCTTTTTGGGGTAGTTTGCGTCTGATTTCATACCAAACAGGCTCCTTACCCTCAGCCTCTAACCAGAGAGTTCCCATGAACGACGCCATCAACCTGAGCCGGATGCGCGACACCGCCTTTACGGCGGAAGTAGAGGCGCACAGCGGCCAAAACGTGTCTACCTGCTACCAGTGCGGCAACTGTACGGCCGGCTGTCCGGCAGGTTTCGTGTATGACCTGCAGGCTAGCCAGATCATGCGCGCGGTGCAGCTGGGCCTGAAAGACATGGTGCTGGATTCCAAATCCATCTGGATGTGCCTCTCCTGTTCCACCTGTAGTCAGCGCTGCCCCAACAACATTAACGTGGGCGACGTCATGGAAACCCTGCGGCACATGGCCCGCCGGGAAGGGCGCGTCACCGTGCCCAAGGTGGAAAAATTCTGGTGGTCCTTCCTGGATACGGTGCGCGCCTTCGGCCGCACCTATGAGATCGGCACCATGGCCCTGTACATGATGCGCTCCATGCGCGTTTTCACGGACCTGGACCTGGCCCCGGAGGCCCTCAAAAAAGGCAAGCTGGGCTTCAAGCCCCATGTGCTGCCCCACGGCGCAGCCCCGGTGGCCCGCATTTTCAAGCGCTATAAAGAGCGCGCCAAACGCGAGGGGGTGCGGCCGTGAATTTTGCCTATTATCCCGGCTGTTCGGCCCGCGGCTCTTCGGCGGATTACGAAAAATCCACCCAGGCCGTGTGCAGGGCCCTGAACATGAACCTTGTGGATATTCCGGACTGGAGCTGCTGCGGCTCCACCCCGGCCCACGCCGTGAGCAGTGAGCTTTCCGCCGCGCTCTGCGTGCGCAACCTGGACATCGCCGCCCAGCAGCAGGCCGACCTTCTGCTGACGCCCTGTCCCAGCTGCCTTTCCAACCTGCGCATGGCCTCCAAACGCATGGAGGACCCCGCCTTCCGCGCCAGGGTGGACGAACTGCTGGACGGCCCCGCGGCGGAAAAATTCCCGCCCGTGACCTCCGTCATGCAGGGCATTGCCGCCCAGCTGGACATGAACGCCATTGCCTCCCGCGTGCGCAAAAGCCTCAAGGGCCTCAAGCTGGCCGCCTACTACGGCTGCCTTATGAGCCGCCCGGCAGAGATCATGAACTTCGGCGACCCGGAAAACCCCACCCTTATGGAAAGCATGCTGGCCGCCTGCGGGGCGGAAATGGTGGACTTTCCGCTCAAGACCTCCTGTTGCGGCGCTTCGTTCGGCATTCCCGAACGGAGCATGACGGCCCGCAACACCGCGCGCATTCTGGACCTGGCCACGCGCCTGGGGGTGGATGCGGTCATTGTGGCCTGCCCCCTCTGCCAGATGAACCTGGATCTGCGGCAGGTGCAGGCGGGCGACGCCGCCGCAACGCGCTTCCACCTCCCCATCCTCTATTACACGCAGATGCTGGGCCTGGCCTTTGATCTGCCCAAGACCGACCTGGGCCTGGAAAAGCTGCGCGTCAGCGCTGACGGTCTTGTGGCCAAACTGGACGAACTGCGCCGCGCCGATGCCGCTGAAGGAGGCCGGTCATGAGAATAGGCGTCTTCATCTGCCACTGCGGCAGCAACATCGCCGGCACCGTGGATTGCGCCAAGGTGGCCGAAATAGCCCGCAGCTACCCCGACGTGGTTTACGCCACAGACCCCATGTACACCTGCGCCGAACCGGGCCAGGCCGCCATTGAGGCCGCCATCCACGAAAACAAGCTGGACGGCGTGGTGGTGGCCTCCTGTTCGCCGCGCATGCACGAGCCCACCTTCCGCCGCACGGTGGAACGCGCGGGCCTCAACCGCTATATGCTGGAAATGGCCAATATCCGCGAGCACGTCTCCTGGATCGGCCGGGACAAAGAGGCCAATACCAACAAGGCCGCCGAGCTGGTGCGCCTGGCCGTGGAAAAGCTGCGCAACAACAAGCCCCTGCTGGCCAAAAAGTTTGACGTCACCAAGCGCGTGCTGATCATCGGCGGCGGCGTGGCGGGCATTCAGGCCGCCCTGGACTGCGCCGAAGGCGGCGTGCCCGTGGTGCTGGTGGAGCGCGAGGCCACCATCGGCGGCAAGATGGCCAAGCTGGACAAAACCTTCCCCACCGTGGACTGCTCGGCCTGTATTCTGGGCCCCAAAATGGTGGACGTGGCCCAGCACCCCAACATCACCCTGTACGCCTATTCCGAGGTGGAGGACGTTTCGGGCTATGTGGGCAACTTCACGGTCAAGATCCGCAAGCGTTCCACCTATGTGGACTGGAGCCTGTGCACGGGCTGCGGGGCCTGCACCGAAAAGTGTCCGGCCAAAAAAACACCCGACGCCTTCAATGAGCTCACGGGCAACACCACGGCCATCACCATCGCCTTCCCCCAGGCCATCCCCAAGAAGGCCGTCATCAACCCGCAGTACTGCCGCCAGCTCACCAAGGGCAAGTGCGGCGTGTGCGCCAAGGTCTGCCCCACCGGGGCCATCAAATACGACATGGAGGATGAGGTCGTCACCGAAGAGGTGGGCAGCATTGTGGCCGCCACGGGCTATGACCTCATGGACTGGACCATCTATCAGGAATACGGCGGCGGGGCCTACCCGGACGTGATCACCTCTTTGCAGTACGAGCGCCTGCTCTCGGCCTCCGGCCCCACGGGCGGGCACATCACGCGCCCCTCGGACGGCAAGGAACCCAAGAACATCGTCTTCATCCAGTGCGTAGGCTCGCGGGACAAATCCATCGGCCGCCCCTACTGCTCCGGCTTCTGCTGCATGTACACGGCCAAGCAGGCCATCCTGACCAAGGACCACATCCCCGATTCCAAATCCTTCGTCTTCTATATGGACATCCGCGCGCCGGGCAAAATGTATGACGAGTTTACCCGCCGCGCCATGGAGGAATACGGCACGGAATACATCCGCGGCCGCGTTTCCCAGATCTACCCGGACGGCCAGGGCCAGCTTGCCGTGCTGGGCGTGGATACCCTGCTGGGCCGCCCCGTGGAGGTGCACGCCGACCTGGTGGTGCTGGCCGTGGGCATTGAGGCCAGCAAGGGCGCGCCCCAGCTGGCCGAAAAGCTGCGCATTTCTTACGACAGCTACGGCTTCTTCATGGAAAGCCATGTGAAGCTCAAACCGGTGGAGACCAACACCGCCGGCGTGTTCCTGGCCGGCGTGTGCCAGGGGGCCAAGGACATCCCGGCCTCCGTGGCTCAAGGCTCGGCGGCGGCGGCCAAGGTGCTGGCCCTCTTCGCCAAAGACAAACTGGAAAGCGACCCGCAGATCGCCCAGGTGGACATCCGCCGCTGCGTCAACTGCGGCAAGTGCATCCGCTGCTGCCCCTTCGGGGCCATCAAGGAAGTGGAAATCCGCGGCGAGGGCAAGGCCCAGGTCATTGAGACCGTCTGCCAGGGCTGCGGCCTGTGCACGTCCACCTGCCCGCAGGGGGCCATCCAGCTTTCACACGCCACCGACAACCAGATCCTTGCGGAGGTGAACGCCTTATGCCAGTGCTGACCGGCAAAGAACTGCGGATCGTGGGCTTTCTCTGCAACTGGTGCTCCTACGGCGGCGCGGATACGGCCGGCGTGGCCCGCGCCACCCAGCCCACAGATCTGCGCATCATCCGCGTGCCCTGTTCGGGCCGCATCGACCCTTTGTTTATCGTCAAGGCCCTGCTCAACGGCGCGGACGGCGTGCTGGTTTCCGGCTGCCACCCGCGCGACTGCCACTACGCTGCGGGCAACTTTTATGCCCGCCGCCGCCTGGAAGTGCTCAAGCAGTTCCTGCCCGTGCTGGGCATTGACGAACGACGCTTTGAATACACCTGGGTTTCCGCTTCCGAAGGGCAGCGCTGGCAGCAGGTGGTGACGGTCTTTACCGACCGCATCCACGAGCTCGGCCCCGCCCCCAGGCTGGAAAACGCCGAGCCCCTGCTGGAAGTGGCGGACATGGCCCTCAAATCCCTGCGCCCCCTGGGCACGGGCCAAAAGGCCGCCCTGGCCGAGCTCAAAGAAGCCATCAAGGCCAAGCTGCCTGAGCTGGACTGCGTTATCGGCTGGCAGCAGGGCTACGATGCGGCCCACACCGTGCCCCTGTTCATGCGCACGCCCGAAGATGTGGAAAAGCTGGTCTGGGGGCCCTTCAACGTCAACAACCCCGCCGTGTACCTGCCCTCCTTCAAGGGCAAAAAAGTGGGCGTGGTGGTTAAGGGCTGTGATTCCCGCTCCGTGGTGGAGCTCCTGCAGGAAAACCTCATCCGCCGGGAGGACGTGACCATCTTCGCCCTGCCCTGCGAAGGCACCCTGGATATGGCCCGCGTCAATCAGGAGCTGGGCCGCTACACCAAGATCGACGGCGTGGCCTATGACGAGGCCGGGGTTACCATCACCGCCGACGGCAAGGAGCACCGCTTCTGCATGACAGACTGCGCCCAGGGCAAATGCTACGGCTGTACCACCCCGTCGGCCGTGCTGGCCGACACCCGCCTGGGCGAACCCGTCAAAGTGGAACCCGGCGGGTACACCCCGCCGGAGCTGGCCCTGCTGGATTCCATGAGCCTGGACCAGCGCCTGGGCTTCTGGAAAGCCCAGATGGACCGCTGCCTGCGCTGCTACGCCTGCCGCAACGCCTGCCCCATGTGCGTGTGCCGCGACTTCTGCGTTTCGGACAGCCGCGACCCCCACTGGATGGCCCAGGAAGACTCGGCCAAGGAAAAGCTCTTCTTCCAGACCATCCACGCCCTGCACCTGGCCGGGCGCTGCACGGGCTGCGGCGAATGCCAGCGGGCCTGCCCCGTGGGCATCCCCATTCTGGCCCTGCGCCAGCAGATCGCCCGCGCCGTGGCCCAGCTTTTTGACGGCTACAAGCCCGGCCTCAACCCGGACGACACGCCGCCCCTCCTGGGCTATGAAGTGGTTGAAAAGAATATCCATGAGAGGGACTGGAAATGAGCACCTTCCGCTTTGTCACCCCTGACGGTCTGCCCGCTTTTCTGGCCTTTCTCTCGCAAAACGGCCGCCGCGTGCTGGTTCCGGCGGAAAAGCCGGCCGACAAAATCTCGGTGGTCTTTGAGCCCTGGCAGGAAGGCAAACCCTTTACCCTGGCCAAAGCCACCGTGCCCGCCAAAGAGGCCGTGCTGCCCCAGTGCGAAACCCTGGTGCGCTACAAAAAATCCAAGGATCCTGAAAACCCCGAGCGCGTTTCCATCAGCCTGGACGATACGCCCGAAGCCCAGCCCACCGTGGTCTTTGCCTGCCGCCCCTGCGACGCGCGCGGCTACGCCACCCTGGACCGCCCCTACCTCAAGGGCCCTTACGCCGACCCCTACTACAAGGCCCGGCGCGAACAGCTCACGGTTATCACCCTCACCTGTCCCTGCGGCTGCAACACCTGTTTCTGCCACTGGGTAGGCGGCGGCCCCACCTCCCCCGAAGGTTCGGACGTGCTCATGACCGAGATCGAGGGCGGCTATGTGCTCCAGGCCATCACGCCCAAGGGGGCCGAGCTGCTGGAAGCCTCGGACCTCAAGGACGGCGCGGAGCTCTTCCCCAAGGCCGAAGCCGCCCGCAAAGCGGCCTGGGCCAGCCTGGAACCGGCCCCCAACCTCAAGGAGGCCCCGCAAAAGGTGGCCGCCCGCTTTACGGATATGGAGTTCTGGCAGCACTGGACAGACCGCTGCCTCTCCTGCGGCGCGTGCACCTACTTCTGCCCCACCTGCTACTGCTTCACCATCACCGACGAAGGCGAAGGCCTGAGCGAAAAGGGCGGACGCCGCCTGCGCAGCTGGGACAACTGCATGTCCTCCCTCTTCACGCGGGAGGCCAGCGGCCACAACCCCCGCACGCTCAAGGCCCTGCGCATGCGCAACCGCGTATCGCACAAATTCTCCACCTATCCTGAAAACTGGGGCGTGTTCTCCTGCAACGGCTGCGGCCGCTGCGTCAGCAATTGCCCCGTCTGCCTGGACATCCGCGCCATTGTGCTGGCCGCCATGGACGACGGGCAGAGCACCAAGGAGTAGGAGCAGCCATGGCAACCAAAAAATCTTCCGCCAAAACCAAACCCTCTGCCGCGGCCAAGCCCGCCGCTACGGCGGCTCCCGCCAAGGAGGCCGCGCCCGTGCAAACCGCGCCGGCAACGCCCAGGCCCGCGCCTGAGGCCCAGGCCGCGGCCCCCAAGGCCCCCGCGCCCAAGCCCGGCCAGGCCCGCCACACCATCAGCCCCCGGCCCATGATGCCGGGCAACCCCTATAAGCCTATGCCCGCCACCGTGGCTGAAGTCATCCAGGAGACGGGCAACATCAAAACCCTGCGCGTAGTGCTGGACGACGCCGAAACCATGCGCAACTTCCGCTACGAGCCCGGCCAGGTAGGGCAGCTTTCCGTGTTCGGCGCGGGCGAATCCACCTTTGTCATCAATTCCCCGCCATCCCAGAAGGACTACCTGCAGTTCTCCGTCATGCAGGCGGGCGAGGTCACGGCGGCCATCCACCGCCTCTCCCCCGGCGACAAGGTGGGCGTGCGCGCCCCCCTGGGCAACTTCTTTCCCTACAACAGCTGGAAGGGCAAGGACATCTTCTTCGTGGGCGGCGGCATCGGCATGGCCCCCATCCGCACCATCATGCTCCACCTGCTGGAACACAAGGCGGACTACGGCAAGATCAGCCTGCTCTACGGCGCGCGCAGCCCCCGCGACATGGCCTTCAGCTACGAAACCGAAGACTGGCTGCGCCGTCCCGACCTGGACTGCACCCTTTGCATCGACGCCCCCTTCGACGGCTGGGAACACAAAGTGGGCCTCATCCCCAACGTGCTTCTGGAAATCAACCCCAAGCCCGACAACTGCGTGGCCGTGCTCTGCGGGCCGCCCATCATGATCAAATTCACGGTGCAGGCCCTGCAGAAGCTCAACTTCGCGCCGGAAAACATCGTCACCACTCTGGAAAAACGCATGAAGTGCGGCATCGGCATCTGCGGCCGCTGCAATATCGGCGGCCGCTACGTCTGCGTGGACGGCCCCGTCTTTACCTGGAAGCAGCTCCAGGAACTCCCGCCTGAATTGTAAGCGGGGCATTGTGGAGGGGAAGGAAACTTTTGTTCACAAAAGTTTCCTTCCCCTCCACGCCCCCATCCTTCAAAAAACCTTTTTCTGCTTGCGCTGCCTGGCGTTCTTTGGCTTATCTGCGGATACGACAACAGGTTATGCGACGCAGCAGTCGCCTCGGCTGCGGCATTTCAGCTCTGAAATGCCCTAAAAGCGTTACCCTCTTCAGGACAATGCGCAGGGCGTACCGCATCCCCCTGGCGTGTCCGCACCAGCCGCAGGGGCGGCAACCCCGCGCCCCCACAGCGCAGTTGACAGACAGGCCGCACTGGGCGATGGAGGGAGGAGCGCACTGCGCCAACAAAGGAAAAATGTATGCAAAAAATGCTTGCTTGCTGCGGCCTCGCCATGTTGTGCCTGGCCCTGCCCCTGACCGCCCGCGCGGAGAACGATCAGATCGACCCCAAAACCTACATCTGCGCCGAGCTGCTGGCCCAACCCACCACGGACGGCGGGCAGCCGCCCGTTTTTGAGGCCCTGCAGATCGACGGCTACGCCAGCGCCCTGGCGGGGCAGCCCGTGGCGGATCCGGAAAGCCTGGCCCCCATGCTGGGCCAGGTTTTCGCCGCCTGCCAGCCCAACCCCGCGGAAAAAGTCCTCGCCGTCTGGCAGAAAGCCCGCAAATCCCAGGCTGCCGCCACAGACGGAAAATGGCGGGCGGACAAGACCACCTGCGCGGACTATAACGCCAACCCGGACGACGGCAGCGGCTTTGTCATCTGGCTGGACGGCTACCACCGCGCCAAAAGCGGCAAGGACGCTTCTGTGCTTTCCAGCGACCAGGCCCTTAAAAGCTATCTGGACGCCTGCGCCAAAAAGCCCACGGCCCTCATGCTGGACGTCATGGATGCCCAGGCCCGATAGCCCTGCGGGCGGCGCAGCTGCACTTACAGTCAGGCGCATTGCCGTCGCCCCTGGGCGGCAATGCGCTTAACCTTTGTCGCCTTTTTGAGTATACTTTTCCAGCGGGCGCTTGCGAGCGTGTGCCGTCGACGACTTTTTTCCGTTTTTCTGCGCAGTTGCCCTGGAGGAGACGAAAAAGGGGGCCGGCTTGCACATTTGCCGTTTTTTGGTAGATACTTTATTCACATGAGGACGTTCTCCCTCCACACCACCGCGGCAGTCAGAAGGTACATCTATGGTCACCCCTCCCAAAAGCAAACATATCCCCCGAGCCACCATCCAGCGCCTCGCCACCTACGTTCAGGTTCTTGAAAATTTCGCCCGCGACAATGTGGAAGTCATATCTTCCAACCCCCTGGCCGAAGCCTGCGGGGTTAACGGTTCCCAGGTGCGCAAGGATCTTGCCTACTTCGGGGAGTTCGGCATCCGCGGCGTGGGCTACCACGTCAAATCCCTCATCGCCGCCATCACGTCCTCCCTGGGCGTGGACAGAGAATGGCGCATGGCCCTCATCGGCGTGGGCAACCTGGGCAAAGCCATTCTGAACCACGGCGAGTTCCGCGCCCGGGGCTTCAACATCGTGGGTATTTTTGACTGCGATCCCTTTAAAATCGGGGAAATTGTCCACGGCCTGGAGGTGCACTGCACCCGCGACCTTAAGGACATGGTGGACGACCTCAATATTGAAATCGGCATCATCACCACCCCGCCGGAGCGCGCCCAGCGCGCGGCCCAACATCTGATGGACGCGGGCATCACCTCTATCCTCAATTTTGCCCCGGCGCGCATCAAGGTGCCGGAGCGGGTCAATGTGGAGTATGTGGACTTTTTTCACCACCTCTATTCCCTGGCCTTCAACCATCCGCACACCCGCTGAGCTTGGCCCTGCCCCGCCTGTGCGCCTCCGGCGCACGCCGACTCGCCCGCGAGGCCCTGCGCGCCTATGACGCCCTGGCCTTTCTGAGCCGCCTGGTTCCCCCCCGCCGCGGGGCAGGCGCCGCCGCCCTTACCGCCAGCGTTCCCTTCTTTCCCCTGGCCGGGCTGGTGCTGGGCTTGGCCTTTGCCCTGCCCCCCCTGCTGCTGCTCCACACCCTGGAGCCCGCAGCCGCCCCGCTTGCGTTGCTGACTGCCGCCTGGCTGTGGCTGGCCGCCGAAATCTGGGCCACGCGCGGCCTGCACTGGGACGGCCTGGCCGACCTGGGCGACGCCGCAGGCAGCGGCGCGCAGGGCGAACGCTTCTGGGCCGTGCTGCGCGACAGCCGCCTGGGGGCCTTTGGCGCGCTCCATCTGCTGCTGGCCTACAGCGGGCTGTGGGCCCTTGCGGCCTGGCAGCTCCAGCAAGGGCACTGGGCTACGCTCATCCTGGCCCCGGCCTGGGGCCGGACAGCGGCCCTTTGGCTGGCGGCCCTGGCCCCCGCGCGCGAAGCGCACTCCCTGGGCGGCCTGGCCCGCGCCGGTCTTACCCCGCGCCTGGCCTGGGGCTACGCCCTGCTGGCCCTGGCCCTGCTCTGCGGGCTGGCCGCCGCCCTGGCCCTGCCCTTCTGGCGCGTGCCTTGCGCGGCCCTGGGCCAGGCCCTGCTGCTGACGCGCATGGCGGCCCTGGCCAGGCGGGAGGGCGGCCTTTCCGGCGATTTTCTGGGGGCGGCCATCCAATGGAGTCAGTTGTGGTTTCTGCTGCTTACGGTGTAGGCTGTCACCAACCAAGGAGGACGCTATGGATTTTCACGCACTGGTCACGGCGGCGCGCACCTGCCGCCGGTTTGAGGAAGACAAGCCCCTGAACATGGCGGATCTGGAGTGGCTGGCGGACTGCGCCCGCCTGGCCCCTTCGGCCCGCAACGCCCAGGATCTGCGCTTTGTGCTGGTGGGCCCGGGAGACATGTGCGGGCGGCTGTTTGCGCTGACGCGCTGGGCCGGGGCGCTCAGGGACTGGGGCGGCCCGCAGCCGGGCGAGCGGCCCACGGGCTTCATCGCCATTCTGCTGCCCACCAAAAGCAACGACCTGCACCTGGTGGATACGGGCATTGCCGCCCAGACCATGCAGCTGGCCGCCGCCAGCCGGGGCTGGGGCTGCTGCATCATGCAGGCCTTTGACCACCAGGCCGCGCCCAAGCTGTTGGCCGTTCCCGATGCGTATACAATGGCGCTGGTGCTGGCCTTCGGCGTGGCCAAGGAAAAGCGCGTGCTGGCGCCCATGCCGACCGCGGGCAACGCCCCCTACTGGCGGGACGCCCAGGGCGTGCACTATGTGCCCAAACGCGCGCTGACGGATCTTATCCTGGCCCGCTATTAGAGCGGATTAGCTTTGAGGACAGACATTCTCAAAGGTTACGGCACGCTCGTTTCGGCGCTTAACAGCGCAAATAACCTGCGCTTACGCTTCCACAGCGGGCGTCTCTCACGCAGCCGCCAGGGCATCTCAAAGTTGCCATGCTCTAAAAACGCAGCTTACCCTTGAGGACCGCACGCCCTCAAGGGTAAGCAGGACGCCCGCTTCCGGCGCTGAACCGTGCAGCAAAGCAGCCCGCGCGCCTTTGCGGCGTGCGGCCGCAGAAGACTGGGCAGTGGATGGCCGCCGCTTTCGGCCCAGTTTCTGCCCGGCCCCCACGGCGGCAACCGGTTCTCCACGCAGCCGGGCAGGGGGGCGCAAAAAGAGCCGGACGCCCGCCGATCGCGCGCGCGGGGCCGTCGCCCTGACCCTGCGCGCCGTTTTCAGCATCGCGTCCGGCCCTGTCCGGCAGGCCCTGCGCTGTGCGCAAGGCGAAAGCCAGACGCTTGCGGATACGAAAAATCCTTCCTTCGCCCACGCCCTTCAAGCACACCTTTTGCCTCGGCGGGCAAGCCCTTCACCCTGGCGCGCACACCGCAGTCGCGTGCGCCTATGCGACGGCCGCCTCTTGCGCAGCCGACGGAACGCATCCGGCGTAAGCCGCCCTGCCAGAAGCCGCCAACGCGCCCAGTGGACAGCCGCCCTTGCTCAGGGCTGCATGGCGCAGCTGCGGCCGGGGCTCTTACGCTTTTTCCTTGTTCTCGCCTTCGGACAGGGCCGAAGGCAGAAAGCGGCGGTGGTCAATGCCGTACTTCTTCATCTTGTAATAGATGATCCGGTAGGTGATGCCCAGGTCGCGGGCGGCCTGGTGGATGTTGCCCCTGGCGTTTTTGAGGGCGTCCACAATAAATTCCTGTTCCATGCGGGCGATGGTTTCCGTAAAGCCCAGGGAATCCGCCGTGCGGCCCGTGCTGCTGCTCTCGGCGCTCTGCAGGGTGCTGGGCAGGTGGTGGGCGCGCAGCACGGCGTCGTCGCAGATGAGCACAGCGCGTTCCACCACGTTTTTCAGCTCGCGCACGTTGCCGGGCCAGTGGTATTGCAGCAGAAGGTCGATGGCCGGGGTGGAAATGCGCCGCACCGGACGGTTGTACTCCTTGCTGAACATCTGCAGGAAGTGTTCGGTCAGGGGCAGGATGTCCTCGGGCCGCTCCCGCAGGGGGGGGATGAACACAGGGAAGACGTTGATGCGGTAGTAAAGATCCTCGCGAAACTGCCCCTGCTCCACCAGGTCTTCCAGCGGCCGGTTGGTGGCGCAGACCAGGCGCACATCCACCTTATAACGGCGCTCGTCGCCCAGGGGCTGGATTTCGCCTTCCTGCAGGGCGCGCAGCACCTTGGCCTGGGCCGTCAGGGAAAGGTCGCCGATCTCGTCCAGAAAAAGCGTGCCCTTGTCCGCCTGGCGGAAGAGGCCCGCGCGGTTCTGCACCGCGCCGGTAAAGGCCCCTTTGCGCCAGCCGAACAGCTCCCCCTCAATGAGCTCTGCGGGCAGGGCCGCACAGTTGAGCATGACCAGGGGCTGGGCCCGGCGGGGGCTGGCCGCGTGCAGGGCCTGGGCCATAAGCTCCTTGCCCACGCCCGATTCGCCCCGCAGCAGCACCGTGGCCCGGCTGGCCCCGGCCTGGGTCAGGCGGCGCAGCACATGCCGCAGACTCTTGGAATTGGCTATGACCGAGGAAGGCGTGCCGCTGACCAGAGGTTCGTCCGGCAGCATGCAGAAGTGCTGTCGGGCCAGCTCTTCCTGCAGGCGGGCCACCTGGCGGCCCACCAGGGTGGCCACGGTTTCCAGGAAGCGGCAGCGTAGGTCCAGCTCTTCCTGCGGGGCCGTGGGCGTATCCGCGCTGAGGGTGCCGATCACTTCAATGCGGTCGGCGTTGTCCACGCGCACGGGCACGCTGATGAAGGCCAGGCGGGCCATTTCTTCTTCGCTGCGGCCGAACAGGCGGTTCTGAAAATCCTCCCGGCCCTGCATGCAGGGCACCACAATGGGCTTGCCCTCGGCAAAGACCTGCCCGGTAATGCCGGAACCGGGCGCGTAGGCCGCTTCGGGCGCGTCGGCCTGGCCGTAGGAAAGGGAAAGCCGCAGCTCGCCGCTTTCCGGATCCTGCACCACGATGTGGGGGCGGTCAAAATGCATGTCCTCGGCCAGAGCCGTGAGCAGCTCCTGCAAAGAATCGCGGAAAGAATGGCCAGGGGCCAGGGCCGCCAGCACCCGGTTCAGGGTGTCCAGGCACTGGCCCGTGCCCATAAAGGTATTGGCAAAAGGCTGTCGGTCGTTCATGAAGCTGCGTGCTCGCCGGAGCCCGGCCTGGCGGCCAGCCCCCGACCCGGTTTGATGATGCCGCTCACGGCGGCCACCATGCCCGCGGCATCGGCGATGTCGGCGGGGATGATCAGACTGGTGCCCTCGCGGGCCAGACGCCCGAACTGGTCAATGTAGGCCTCGGCCAGGCGCAGCTGGGCCGCGGCCACGGGGTCGTCGCCCAACTGGCCCGCCACAATGCGCAGGCCCTCGGCCGTGGCCGTGGCCACGGTGCGGATCTGGGCGGCCTGGCCTTCGGCCTGGTTCATAAGCGACTGCTTTTCGCCTTCAGACTGCGCAATGGCCGCAGCCTTGGCCCCTTCGGCCAGGTTGATGCGCGCCTGCATCTCGCCCTCGGACTGCGCAATGGCCGCCCGTTTTTCCCTTTCGGCGCGCATCTGCTTTTCCATGGCCTCCATGACCGTCACGGGCGGCGTAATGTCGCGGATCTCGTAGCGCAGCACCTTCACGCCCCAGGGCGCGGCGGCGGCGTCCAGGGCCTCCACCACTTCCTGGTTGATGCGGGTGCGCTCTTCAAAGGTTTTGTCCAGCTCCAGCTTGCCGATAACCGAGCGCAACGAGGTCTGGGCCAGCTGGATGGCCCCCCATTCGTAGTCCGAAATGCCGTAGGCGGATTTCTCCGGCGTGATGATCTGCAGATAGAGCACGCCGTCAATGTCCACGCTCACGTTGTCTCTGGTGATGCAGGTCTGTTTGGGCACGTCCAGCACCTGCTCCTTGAGGCTGCGGCGGTAGGCGATGACGTCCACAAAGGGCACCAGCAGGTGGAAGCCCGCGTAGAGCACCTTGTGGAATTTGCCCAGGCGCTCCACCACATAGGCCGACTGATTGGGCGCGACAACAGCGCTCTTGACCAGCGCAATGACCACCAGCACGGCCAGCAGAACCAGCCAGCCGTATTCCGTCACAAATGTTTGCATAGGCACCTCAAACGGTCAGGGGGGGGGGACGACCGTCGCAAGAGTGGGGGGAAGGGCGCACAGCGCCCAAAGCGGCGCGCTGCGGGGCGCGCCTGCGGCGTCGGCAGACGCCGGAGAAACTCCGTACAGCTTCGAGAAGGCCCGTTCTCAAAGGTTAAAACAGCTTACGCGGCGTCTTTTTTGCTCGCCGCCGCGCCGGGAACAGGGGCCACGCAAAGCACCAGGCCGTTGTCGGCCTGCGCGCCCAGCACGGCCGCAGGCGCGCCTTTTTCCAGCGGCACGGCGCTCACGGCCCGCCAGAAGCTGCCGCCAACGCTCACTTCGCCCTCCGCGCCGGGGCGCAGGGCCTTGCTCACCACGCCGCGCGCGCCGGTCAGAGGATGGGGCGCCGGCGCGTCCTCATCGTGGGGCGCGTCCCCGGCTCTGGCCCGGCCGCCGAACACCTGCCGCAAACGCCGCCGCAGCACCGCCAGGCTGCACAGCGCAACGGCCATAAAGACCACCAGCTGGCCGGAGAGCTCCAGCCCCAGCAAGGCGGCCAGGGCTGCCGCCCAGGCCCCCAGCCCGAAAAACAGCAGAACCAGGGCGGGGGTCAGCAGCTCCGCCAGCAGCAGGGCCGTGCCCAGAAAAAACCAGAGCAGTGGCGCGTGCATAAGACGTTTATCCCCTCAGGCGACGCCGGGCGCGCCCTGAGCGTAAAAGGGACGGCGGCGGAGGCGCTCCGGCCGCTGCGCTACTGCCTGCGCTGCGTGCCGGGTTGTGGCTCCCGGTCAAAATCAATGATCCGTCCCTGCAGCCAGACGTAGGCGTCCACTTCGTGCCCTGCCTCCGGCTCATAGCCGCTGCAGGCCATTTTTGAAGCGTACACGGCCAGACGCAGGGCCGGGCGGCTCTCAAAGGGGAAGCTCAGGTACAGCAGCTTGACGGGCATTTTTTCCAGCTGGCAGTCCTGCACATCTTCCACCGTGCCGCGCATCTGGTACTCGCAAAAATTTTTGCCCGGCATGATCATGTGCTTGCCGCCGATATTCACCTTCAGGGGCGGCACGTCCAGGCGCTCCTTGCCGGGATTGGCCGCCAGCCAGGCCGCCGCGTGGGCCTCAAACTGCGGGCCCCTGGTGATGGTGATCTCGTCCAGCAGGGCCCGACGCAGGCCGTAAGCCAGCCCGGCCAGCAAAAAGGTGTGCGTCACCCCTGCGGTCAGGTCGTCCCTGTCCCGCCCGTACAGCGGATCATAGAACCACATGGGGTTCCTGCCTTCCAGCATGCTCACGGCCACATTGGCGTCCACGCCCGTTTTCCAGGGGTGGACGTCTTCCACAGTAAGGTCGTTGGGCAGGCCGTCAAGCAGCGGCGCGGCCGAAACCGGGCGCAGCTTGCCGCCCTCTTCCCCGGCCACCAGCACCGCAGCCCGCACGGGCTGGTCCTGCGGCCAGGCCAGCAGCACATGGTCCTGGCCTTCCCGCTTCCACTGCCAGGCCGGGCGCGTGCCGCCCTCGTGCATGACCGTGGCCGCAATCTGCCCCATGACGGCTTCCGGGTTCTGCCCCGTCAGCACGGCCCAGGCATCGCCCAGCGTTTCCGTATGCGCGCGGTTGGCCGCCATAAGCCGGGCCCGCACTTCTTCTTCCGTGGGGCCCTGGTCCGCCAAAGGCTCGCCCTGCGCGTCCACCCGCACCCACTCTTCGGCTTCCGGCGCGCCCGCAGCGGCGTCCGCCGGGGCAGCGGCAGAATCTTTTGCTGTTTTTTTGACCATATGCGTCATCCTTGTGGTCAGGGCGGGGAATCCTGGGCAGGGAGGGAAAACTTTTGTTCAAAAAAGTTCCCTTCCCCCCGCTCCCCATCCTTCAAAAAACTTTCCTTTCGCCGGGAACGCGCCGGGCGTACCCTGGATGCTCGAAGGCGCGCGCCGTGCGGCAAGGGCGGGGCCCAAAGCCGCACGGCCTTCAAAGGGTCAGGGGGCGGCGCGCCGCCCCCGTCGTGTCCTAGCGGTCGCCGCGCGGGGGGCGACGGTCGCGACCGCCGCGATCACCGCGGTCGTGCCGGTCGCGGGGGCCGCGGTCCGAGCGGGGCGGACGGGCCGTTTCCTCCGGGTTCCAGGGGTGGCCCTGTTCCTCCAGCAGCACGGCCTTGCGGCTGGCGCGGATGCGGTCGCCGTTGATCTCAATGACCTTAACCAGCATGTCTTCGCCCAGATGCGCCACGTCGCCGGGCTGCTCCACGCGCTTCACGTCCAGTTGCGAAACGTGCACCAGGGCCTCCACATTGGGCAGCACTTCCACGATGACGCCGATCTCCATGATCTTGCGCACCTTGGCCATGTAGTTCTTGCCCAGATCCGGACGCTGGTCGTAGTAGGAGACCATCTCGCGGGCTTTTTCCAGGGCTTCCGCCGTGGGCGCGAAGATGGACACCCGGCCAGAATCCTCAATATCCACGGAAGCGCCCGTGGCCGCGGTGATGGCCTTGATGTTCTTGCCGCCGGGGCCGATGATCAGCCGGATGATGTCAGGGTTGACAAAAACCTCGGCGTGCTGCGGGGCAAAGCGCGAAAGCTCCTTGCGCGGCTCGGCGATGGCCCGGGCCATTTCGTCCAGGATGTGCTGCCGGGCCTCGTGGGCCTGGCGCATGGCGGCGCGCATGATCTCCGTGGTCAGGCCCGTGACCTTGATGTCCATCTGCACGCCGGTGACGCCATCGGCCGTGCCGGCGATCTTGAAGTCCATGTCGCCCAGGGCGTCTTCGTCGCCCAGGATGTCGGTAAGCACGATGTACTTATCCCCTTCCTTAATAAGGCCCATGGCCACACCGGCCACAGGGGCGCTCACGGGAACGCCCGCGTCCATAAGGGAGAGGGAGCCGCCGCAGACCGCAGCCATGGAGGACGAACCGTTGGATTCCATGGTTTCCGCCACCACGCGCAGGGTGAAGGGGAAGTCCTCGGGGGCGGGCAGCACGGGCCGCAGGGATTTTTCCGCCAGAGCGCCGTGGCCGATTTCACGCCGGGAAACGCGCACGGGCTTCACCTCGCCCACGCAGAAAGGCGGGAAGTTGTAGTGCAGCATAAAGCGCTTGGTCACGTCGCCGGTGAGGGAATCCATGCGCTGCTCGTCCGTGGAGGAGCCCAGGGTGGTCACCACCAGAGACTTGGTTTCGCCCCGGCGGAACAGGGCCGAACCGTGGGCCCGGGGCAGCACGCCGGTCTGGATCTGGATGGGCCGCACGCTCTTGGTGTCGCGGCCGTCAATGCGCGTGCCCTCGTTAACGATGCGGGCGCGCACCAGTTTCTTTTCCTGGTCCGAAAGGATTTCGCCCACGTTCTTGAGGGCGGCCTCGTTATCGGCCCAGGCCGGGTCGTTGCGCAGATTTTCCGCCACTTTTTCCTTAATGGCCTTGCGGGCCTCCTTACGGGGCAGCTTGTCGGGCACGCGCAGGGCTTCTTCCAGCCCGGCGGCCAGGGCCAGCTCCCGCACGCGGGCCACCAGCACGGGGTCTTCGTCGTGCGGGGTGAAGGCCATTTTCTCCTTGCCCGCCAGCTCGCGCAGCTTGAGCTGCGCGGCCACCAGGGGCTGGATCTGCTGCCGGCCCCATTCCAGGGCGTCGATAATCACGTCTTCGGCCACAAAGCGGGCGTCGCCCTCCACCATGGTCAGGGCGTCGCCTGAGGCGGCAAAGATGAGGTTGATGTCGCTCTGGGCCTGCTGCTCAAAGGAAGGGTTGAGCACAAACTGGCCGTTGACGCGGCCCACGCGCCCGCCGGCCACCGGCCCGGCAAAGGGCAGGGGCGAGAGCATGAGCGCGGCCGAAGCGCCGGTCAGGGCCAGCACGTCCGATTCGTTCTCCTGATCCGCAGAGATGACGTTGGCCAGCACCTGCACGTCCTCATGAAGACCCTTGGGGAACAAAGGACGGATGGGCCGGTCGATAAGCCGCGAAACCAGCGTCTCGCGCTCCGAAGGACGGCCGATTTCCCGACGGAAAAAGCTGCCGGGGATGCGCCCGGCGGCGTACATTTTTTCGGAATACTCCACCGTAAGGGGGAAGAAGCCCTTGTCAAACTCCAGCGGCTGGGAGCACACGGTGACCAGCACCACGGTGCCGCCGCACTGCACCCACACGGCGCCGTGGGCCTGATTGGCCAGGCGGCCTGTTTCCAGAATAATTTCTTTGCCGCCCACCTGGGCCGTGACCCGCGTGGGATTAAAAATGTCTTGTTGCATAACGTTCCTTTGCACTGGCGAAGGGGATTCCGGCAAAAGCGGGCAGAGCCGCGCCCTGCCTGATTTTCCCGGACCCCCCTTCCTTGGCGATGTTAGCCCCTTGCGGGGCGTTGCACGACACTGCGGGGGAGCCCCGGCGCAACCGGAGCCCCCCCGCGCCGCGTCACTTGCGCAGACCGAGCTTCTCGATCAGCGCGCGGTAACGCTGCACGTCTTTCTTCTTCAGGTAATTGAGAATGTTGCGACGGCGGCCCACCAGCTTGAGCAGGCCCGTGCGGGAATGGAAGTCCTTTTTGTGCTCTTTGAAGTGCCCGGTAAGGCCCTCAATGCGCGCGGTGAGCAGGGCCACCTGCACTTCGGGGGAGCCGGTATCGCCTTCGTGTTTAGCGTGGGCTTCAATAACCGTTTTTTTCGCTTCAGCATCCATTGCCACAGCAGTTCTCCTTGATTCTCTCAGGGTTAGTTCCAAAGTCCCCGCAGTACGGTCCAGCAGGGCCCGGCGGGCGTTGCCGCCCGTTGCGCCAGGGCCAGGGCCGCCCCCCGCTCCAGGAGCAGGGCGCGCTCGCCCGCGGCCCCCGCGCGGCAGGGCACGGCCACGCCGTTGCGCACCCGGGCGGCTTCGTCCGGCAGAAGCTCCACCTGCGGCCAGTGCGGCAAAGCCGCGCTCAAAGGCTGCACGCAGCCCGGCAACAAGGCGGGATTGGCCGTGAAGTCCGCCGGATCGCGGGCCAGGTCAAGACCGAAGGGGTGACTGTACTCTCGGGTCAGTTCCGTGAGCACGGCTCCGCACCCCAAGCGCGTCCCCAGGCTGTGGGCCAGGGAGCGTATATAGGTGCCGGAACTGCATGCGACCCGAAAGCGCACAAGCGGCAGGCTTACTTCGAGCGTGTCCGCCTGTGAAATTTCTATGCGTTTGACCTTGCTGGGCGCGGCAAGGCCCTTACGCGCCAGCCGGTACAGGGGCTGGCCCTCGTGCTTGGCCGCCGAATAGGGCGGCACGGCCTGCTCCGCAAGCGCGCACCAGGCGGCGATCTCCTCCCGCACCTGCGCCTCGCTCACCCCTTCCCACGGCGCTTCGGCCGTGAGCGCGCCCGTGGCGTCCCAGGTGTCCGTCGTCTGCCCCAGGCGCAACGTGCCGGAGTACACCTTGCCCCCGCCCTCCAGCAAATGGCCGGAGAGCTTGGTGGCCTGCCCCAGCAGCACCAGCAGCACGCCCGAAGCCATGGGGTCCAAGGTGCCGGCATGCCCGATCTTTTTCTGCCCCAGGCGCTTGATGGCCGTAAGACACTGGGCGGAGCTGGGCCCCGCGGGCTTGCGCAGCACCAGCACGCCGTGCAGCTGCGGCAACGGCGCGGGCGCGCGGCCCGCCGCCTTCCGGGCTGGGGCGGCCGCCGGCAAAGAATCCTTGCGGGGGGCAGCCGAAGCCGCCGTTACATCCGTCATACGCAACAATCCACCTTACCCGCAGCGCCGAAGCAAGTCAAAAGCCGACCTGCCCGGCCTGAGAATCCGCTGCGGAACCAGCCCCGGAACCCGCTGCAGAACCGGCTTCCGTTCCCTGGGCCGCCGAGCCCTCTTCCACCGCCCGCTCCTGCGCTTCCTGCCGGATGGCCTCCAGCAGAGCTGCCTGGGCCGCGGGCATGGACAACTGCACCGTGCCGCCCGCCGCATTGCGGTGCCCGCCGCCGCCAAGGCGCGCGGCCACAGCCCGCACGTCCACCGGCCCAAAAGAACGCAGGCTGAACTTGCAGCGCTCCGGCGCGTCCTCCCGCAGCAGCACCGCCGCCCGCGTGCCGCGCAGCCGCCGCAGGTGCTCCACAAAGCCCTCCAGGTCTTCCTTCATGGCCTGGTGCCGACGAAAATCTTCCAGATACACGGGGCAAAAGGCCACGCTGCCGTTTTCCAGCAGCTGCGCCCGCCCCATGAGCTCGCCCCACAGGTGCAGATGCCCCAAGGTCCAGGTATTGTCCATGCGCTCGCGCAGGGCCGCCAGATCGCAGCCCCCGGCCACCAGGTGCGCGGCAAGCGCCAATACTGCCGCGCTGGTGTTGCCGTGGGCAAAGCCGCCCGTATCCGTCACCAGACCCAGCAGCACGCCCTGCGCCAGCCCGCCCGTCAGCGGCAACCCGGCCGCCAGCGCCGTGTACCCCACCAGCTGCGCCGTGGCCGCGGCCTCCGGCTCCACCCAGTTGTCCAGGCTGCCCATGCCGCTGCCGCCCAGATGGTGGTCGATGTTCACGCTTTTCAGCCTCGGCAGCGCTGCCGCCAGCTCCGGCCCCAGACGCTCCGGCTCGCCGCAGTCCAGCAGCAGGGCCGCGCGCGGCGCAAACGGAGGGCGCTCCAGGCTGGAATACAACGGCGCAGGCAAAGTAAAAAAATCCAGATAGCGCGGCAGCCCCGGCCGGGCGTAGAGCATGAACCGCCGCCCCAGCGCCCGCAGAATGTGCCCGGCAGCCGCCAGCGAGCCCACGGCGTCGCCGTCCGGATGCACATGCGCGGCCACCACCACGCGGTCCAGCCCGGTCAGGGCCGCCGCCATGCGCTCGGCATGCGCTCTGTAAGCCTGGGGCACAAGCTCAGTCTGCAGCATATATCTCCACCTGACTGTCCACCATCTCTTCCGGGCAGACCGCCTCCATCATCAGCGCGCATTTGTCCATGCGGCTGCGCAAATGACGCTCGCTGTTGGATACGGAAACCACCGCCAGCCGCAGGCTGGTCAGGCTCTCTTCCGTACCCGCCTCGGCAATGGCCACGTTAAAACGATTGCGGGTCTTCTGCTTCAGGCTGTTGGCCACCCGCCGCTTGGCCTTGAGATTGTCGTTGCCGTGCAAACTGAACTCCACGGTAAGCACCGCCATGAACATCCCTGCACCCTCCCGCGCTGCCGCCCGACGGTTCCGGGGGAGATTTTTGTGGGGGAAGGATTTTTGTGGGGGGAGGGGAACTTTTGTGAACAAAAGTTCCCCTCCCCCCACGCCCCCCACCCTTCAAAAAACTTTTCTCCCTCAAGGGACGCCGCAGGCATACCCAGGATGAAAAGGGGTTCGCAGGGGGCCTCGCCCCCTGCGCCGCCGGAGGCAGTTCTGTACGCGCCTGCAGCCTGCAGGGATGGCGACAGCAGAGCCGAGCGCCGCACGCCCGCGCTGCAACTGCCTACAACGTTGCGGCTTCCTCAACAGTTTCGAAGGCTTCGATGCGCCAGCCCTTGCGACGGAGAAAGCTAGGGATGGCGACAGCAGAGCCGAGCGCCGCACGCCCGCGCTGCAACTGCCTACAACGTTGCGGCTTCCTCAACAGTTTCAAAGGCTTCGATGATGTCGCCGGTCTTCACGTCGTTGAAGTTCTCCAGGCCCACGCCGCATTCGTTGCCCTTGACCACTTCCTTGGCGTCGTCCTTAAAGCGCTTGAGCGAGGCAATCTTGCCGGTGTAGACCACCACGCCGTCGCGCAGCAGGCGCACGCCCGCGTTGCGGGCCATTTTGCCGTCCGCCACATAGGAGCCGGCGATAACGCCCACCTTGGGCACGTTGAAGGTCTCGCGCACCTCGGCCTGGCCCAGATAGACTTCGCGCTGCACCGGAGCCAGCATGCCGGCCATGGCGCTTTTGATGTCGTCCACCAGCTTATAGATGATGTCGTAGAAGCGGATATCCACGTTCTCGTGCTCGGCCACGTCCTTGATCTTGGCCGTGGGCCGCACGTTGAAGCCGATGATGATGGCCTTGGAGGCCGAGGCCAGCAGAATGTCCGACTCCGAAATGGCGCCCGTGCCGCCGTGCACCACGCTGATGCGCACTTTGTCCGTGCTCAGCTTGTTGAGGGCCTCGGTAATGGCCTCCAGGCTGCCCTGCACGTCGGCCTTGACCACCAGGTTGAGGGTCAAGGTCTCCTGGTCGGAAGCGCGCTGCGAGAGGAAGGTCTCCAGCGTGACGCGGGATTCCGAAGCCAGCTCGCGCTCGCGCTGCTTGACCATGCGCGAATCGGCAATGCGGCGGGCCACCTTTTCGTCGGCCACCACAAAGAATTCCTCGCCCGCTTCGGGCACGCCCTCAAAGCCCTGCACTTCCACCGGCAGGGAGGGCCCGGCCTCCTTGACCTTCTTGCCCTGGTCGTTACTCAGGGCGCGCACGCGGCCCGAGAAGGAGCCGCAGACAAAGTTGTCGCCCTGGTGCAGGGTGCCTTCCTGCACCAGCACCGTGGCCACAGGGCCGCGGCCCTTGTCCAGCTTGGCTTCCACAATATGCCCGCGCGCGGGCTTGTCCGGATTGGCCTTCAGCTCCAGGATCTCGGCCTGCAGAGCCACCATTTCCAGCAGGGCGTCCAGGCCCTCGCGGGTCTTGGCCGAAACCTTGGCCACAATGGTGTCTCCGCCCCAGTCCTCAGGCTGCAGGCCCAGTTCGGCCAGCTCGCGCAGCACGCGGTCGGGATTGGCCCCAGGCTTGTCGATCTTGTTCACGGCCACCATAATGGGCACGTTGGCCGCGCGGGCGTGGTTGATGGCCTCGCGGGTCTGCTCCATCACGCCGTCGTCGGCCGCCACCACCAGAATGACCAGGTCCGTCACCTGCGCGCCGCGGGCGCGCATGGCCGTAAAGGCCTCGTGGCCGGGCGTGTCCAGAAAGACAATCTCGCCGCGCTTGGTCTTGACGTGGTACGCGCCGATGTGCTGGGTGATGCCGCCCGCTTCGCCGCCGGTGACGTTGGTCTTGCGGATGGCGTCCAGCAAGGAGGTCTTGCCGTGGTCCACATGGCCCATGATGGTCACCACGGGCGGACGGGGCTTGAGGCTCTCCGGCGCGTCCGCCTCCTTGGGCAGCAGATAGTCGTCCTCAGAGAAGCCCACCTTCTCCACCTCGTAGCCGAATTCCGACGCCACCAGGGTGGCCGTGTCGATATCCAGCGACTGGTTGATGGTGGCCATAACTCCCAGGCCGAAGAGCACCTTGATGATCTCATTGGCCTTAAGGCCCATCTGGTGGGCCATGTCCGCCACGCGGATGGCCTCCGTAATGCGGATCTTGCGCTTGGCCGCCTTAAGCGGCTGGGTGGCCTGGGCCACAGGCGCGCCGCGGCCGGGCTTGCGACGCCCCTTGCCGCGGTTCAGCCGTCCGCTGTCGTCATCGTCGCGGCGGCCGAAATTGCCCTGCTGAAAATCTACCGTGCGCCGCCCTTTCAGGCGCTTCTTCTTGCTCTGCCCTTCACGGCCTTCCGTGCCGGGAGCGGGCGGCTGCTGGCCGAGCCCGCCGGGACGCGGAGCACCGGGGCGCGGGCTGCCAGGACGCGCAGGCCGGGGAGCCCCGTCGCGCGGCGCGCCGGGACGCGCGCCCGCCGCCGGCCTGGCCGCCGCGGGACGCTGGCTGCCGGGAGCCGGACGGGAAATGATCCGCACCTGCGGCGTGGAGGGCGCTTCCGCCCGGGGACGCCGCGGCGCAGGGGCCTCGCCTTCGGCCGCGTTCTGGCCCTCGAACCGCTCGGAGCGGTTTTCGGGCGCGCGCGGCGGCAAGGTGGGCGCGGAAGAACCTTCGGGCACGGCAGAGGCGTCCGGCCGGGCCAGACGCGCCGCGCGGGCGGCTTTTTCCGCCGCGTCTTCCACAACTTTGGGCGCGGCCTTGGCCGCCTCTTCCTGCGCCGGGGCGGCAGCGGCCTGCACAGCGGCAGGGGCGGGTTCCGCCGCGGCCTGGGCCGCAGGGGCGGCCTGCGCGGCGGGGGCAGCCGCCGCAGAAGTTTCAGACGCCGCAGGGGCCTGCGCCGGAGCGGCGGGCGGCGTATCGCCGGGGCGGTGCAGCACGCGCGCGCCGACGGGCGCCGGGCGGGCGGGCCTGGCCGCGCGGACTGATGCAGCGGGCGCCTCAGGAGCAGGAGCGGCCGGAGCCGCGGCTTCCGGCGCGGGGGCCGCAGCGGCAGCGGCGGCCTCCTGAGCTGGCGCAGCTTCCGGATCTGCCGCGGCCGGCGCTTCGGGCTTGGCGGCCGGCGCAGCGGCCTGGGGCGGCTCTTTGCGGCGACGGCGCACAATGACGTTGGGGTGCGTATCCGCACGCTCGGCCTCAGCCTGTTTCTGCTCCGCCACATGCGCGCGCACGCGGGCGGCCTCTTCCGGGCTCACGGAGCCGGAAACGGAACGCGCCGCAATGCCCATTTCACGCAGCATGCGCAGCATGTCCTTGGGATCCGTCGCGAGTTCCTCGCCGAGAAGTTTGATCTTTATTTTCGCATCAGCCATGGTTACCCCCCTTGCGCCGTGTGCCGGGCCTGAATTTGGCGAATCTGGCCGTACAGACAGGATCGGAACACACATACCAGCCCCTGCCCGGTCTGGTTTTTGCAGCGTCAATACTCAAAATTCCTTCCGCCGTGAGCACATGGCGGGTCAGTTGCGCCTTGGCGAACCGGCGGCGGCAGATGACGCACATCCGCACCGGCCCTTCCGACCCGGCCGTAAGGCCGGCGTCGTGCTCCGGCTTCGTCATGCTCAGGCCTCGCCCTCGCGTTCAGCTGCAGCGGGCGTTGCGGCGTCCGGGGCAACGTCGGCCGACGTTCCTTCCCCATCCGCAGCCGCTTCCCCGGCTTCGGGGGCCTCGGCTTCATCGGGCGCGTCTTCCGCCGCGTCCGCGGGCCCGCCCAGGTGGACGGCCGAAGATTCGGGAGTGGTTTCCACCACCGGGGCCAGGAAGTTGATGGCCGAGCGCAGGTCCGCAATGCGCGACGCGCTGATGGTCAACTTGTCGGCCAGCTCTTCATCCGAGGCTTCCCGCAGTTTGTCCAGGGAGCTGTAGCCCGCGGCCAGCAGAGCCTCAATGGAGACTTCAGCCACGCTGGCCACCTGCTCCAGGCCGTGGCCGATGGCGTTGGCCTCGTTGTAGCGGGTTTCAGTAAAGATATCGACCTTCCAGCCCAACAGGCGCGCGGCCAGCTTGACGTTCTGCCCCTTGCGCCCGATGGCGTTGGTGAGCTGATCGTCGGGCACGATGACTTCCAGCAGATTTTCTTCTTCGTCCACCACAATGCGCGAAACCAGGGCCGGGGCCAGGGCGTTGCGGGCGTAAGTGGCGATGTCCGCGCTCCAGACCACGATGTCGATGCGCTCGCCGTGCAGCTCCTGCACGATGTTCTGGATGCGCGAACCGCGCACGCCCACGCAGGCGCCCACGGGGTCCACGTCCCGCTCGCGCGAGAGCACGGCCACCTTGGCGCGGGAGCCGGGGTCGCGGGCCACGCCCATGATCTGCACCACGCCGTCGTCCACCTCAGGCACTTCGCGCCGGAACAGGGCGGCCATATAATCGCGGTGCGAGCGCGAAACCACCACCTGCGGGCCGCGCCCTTCCTGGCGCACCTCAATAATCAGAGCCTGCACGCGGTCGCCGCGCTTGTAGTGCTCGCGCGGGATCTGCTCCTCGCGCGGGAGAATGGCTTCGGTGCGGCCCAGGTTGATGACCCAGCCGCCCTTGTCCCGCCGCTGGATGATGCCGGAGACGATCTCGCCCACGCGGTCTTTGTATTCCTCGTAAATAATGCCCTGCTCGGCGTCGCGCATGCGCTGAATGATGACCTGCTTGGCCGACTGCGCGGCAATGCGGCCCAGATCCTCCACCCGCACGCGGAAGCCCACCTCGTCGTCCAGCTGCACGGAAGGGTCGTGGGTGCGGGCCTCGGCCAGCTCGATCTGCGTGTCCGGATTAGCCAGGTCGCCGTCCGGCACCACGATTTTGAACTGATAGACCTCAATATCGCCGGTCTCGTCGTTATAGCTCACCTCCACGTCCGTATCTTCGCTGAAGCGGCGCAACACCGAGGTGCGCACGGCGTCTTCCAGCGTTTCGATGAGCATATTGCGGTCCAGGCCCTTGTCTTTGCTGATCTGATCAATGGCCTTTTTGAGTTCAAGATTCATCTGTGCCTCCGGCTGCCGCCAAGGGCGGCGTAACTTCTCTGCTTCCGGCGCAGGCCCGCGCGGGCGGGGCGGCGTCGGAAACTATCCGGGATTGCGGCCCGCCGCGGTTGCGGCCGCCGATTCCGGGGCGGCGTCAGGCTGGCCGTCGGCATCCGCGCCGCGCCGACCGCCCTTTCCCTTCCCGGTTTTTTTGCCCGGCCCCTCGGCCGCGCCTTTTCCGGACTGCTTCCCCGCGCCCTTTCCAGCCCCTTTGCCCGGCTTGACCGGCTTGCGAAACACATACATGCGGCTGACCCGGCGGGCGGCCTCCCAGGGGATGCGCACCGCCGGCAGATCCTCAGGCAGCACTTCCCCTTCCTGGCTCACCTGCACAGGGGCCAGCACAAAGGCCGCGCCTTCCGCCGCCTGCAGCACGCCGCGCCAGACGCGCCGGGCGGGCAGATCCGCCGGGGCCGCGTCGGCCGCTTCAGGAACCAGGGGGCGCTCCAGGCGGGCTTCCACCACCTGCCCCACATAGGGGGGCATCTGCTCCGGGCTGAAAAAAACGCGCGTCAGGCCGGGGGTGGAAACCTCCAGCACATAGGGGTCGGCAAAGCAGTCTTCCACATCCAGGGCCAGGCCCAGTTGTCGGGAAATTTTTTCGCACTGGTCCAGACTGGCGGAAAGGGCGGGCGTCACTGCGTCGTCCGGGGAGGGATCCGTGGGATTTGCCGCCTCAAGGCCGTTCGCCTGACCCGGCAGAGCGGGCACGTCCACATATACCCGCACCAGAACGCGCCCGGCGCGGACGATTTCCACGCCCCAGAGCACCAGGCCCAGCGCGTGCGCCAGGGGCTCAACCAGGCGGATTATGGCGTTTTTGCAGGCTTCTTCGGTCATGCGTTCCTTTGGCGGCGCAAGCGCAAGGACAAAAAAAAGGGGGCCCCTTCAGGCCACCCCGCTGGAACAAGTTCCGTATCAGGATGCACGGCCAACGCAAGCGCCAGCCGCCTTGAATGGGTGTCAATACCTTTTTGCCGGTTCCCTGTCAAGCATTTTTGCCGTTTTCCGCGTTGCGGCGCGCGCCGCCCTCCTCCGTGCCCCTGCCGGGCCCCCAAAAACCTTGCCGCGCCCTTAACATTTGCCCAGATCCGCCGTTAAGTCACAAAGAATCGGTTATATTTTCCCGTTTTTCTGAGGGGGACGCATGCTTTCGTCACAAAAGACGTTTCTGCTGGGCGGTGCAGGATTGCTGTCGGGGGCGGGCCTGGCCGCTCTGGCTGGGGAACTGGGGGCCGCGCCGGCCCTGGCTGGCGCGGCGGGGGCGGCCCTGGCCGCGATCTGCCTGCTGGCGGGCCTTCGCATTCTGGCTGGGGCGGATCTGCGCTGCGTTCTGGAGGCCCTGGCGGCCGTGCGTCAGGGCGCGCCCCTGCCAGAAACGCCGGGCGCGCCGCCCCCGCTCCGCGCGGCTCTGGAAGACCTGGGCGACGACCTGCGCCGGGTCACGGGGCAGCTGCACGGCATTCTGGCGGGCATCCCCATGCCCTACCTGCTGGTGGACGCGGAGGAACGCGCCCTGAGCACCAATCAGGACTGCCTGAACATGCTGGAGATCGACAACAGCATAGACGCCTGCCTGGGCAAAACCCTGGCCGAGCTTTTTTATAACGACCCCGGCAGGGAAACGGCGGTGGGCAAAAGCATCCGCAACGGCCAGTACTTCCGCAATCTGGAGGTCACCATCGGCGGGCACAAGGGCTCGCGCGTCAACGTGCTGGCCAACGTTTTTCCCATTTATGATCAAGGGGGCCTCTGCCTGGGCGGCATGTGCCTCTATGTGGATATGACGGCCCTGAAAAACGCCCAGCAGCAGATCACGGACAAAAACCAGCGCATGGCCGAGGTGGCCGCAGCCCTGGAAGAGACCATGGAAACGCTCAACGCCATTGCCGTAAGCCTTTCCCGCGGCATCCGCCAGTCTGACGAAAACGCGGCCCAGGCGGCGCGGCGTCTGGCCGAGGCCGCCACGGCCATGGACCAGATGAACGCCACCGTGCAGGAGGTGGCCCACAATGCGGACGTGGCCGCCGAGGCTTCGGCCGAAACCCGCGAAAAAGCCCAGGGCGGCGCGGCGGTAGTGCGCAACGCCCTGGACAGCATCAAGGCCGTGCACGACCTCTCCCTGGCCCTGCGGGACGACATGGCGCAGCTGGACGGCCACGCCAAGGCCATTTCCGACATTATGAACGTCATTTCGGACATTGCGGATCAGACCAACCTGCTGGCCCTGAACGCGGCCATTGAGGCCGCCCGCGCGGGCGAAGCCGGACGCGGCTTTGCCGTGGTGGCCGACGAGGTGCGCAAGCTGGCGGAAAAAACCATGGCCTCCACCAACGATGTGGCCAAGGCCATTACGGCCATTCAGGACAGCACCTCCAAGAGCATGCTTTCCACTGAGAACGCCGTAAGCCAGGTGGAGCGGGCCACGGACTTTGCCGGGCAATCCGGCTCCGCCCTTCAGGACATTGTGGGCACGGTGGAGAACACCGGCGAACAGGTCAAGGCCATTGCGGCGGCCAGCGAGCAGCAATCCACGGCCAGTGAGGAGATCAACCGCACCATTGCCCACGTCAACGCCGTGGTGGGGGATACGGCCAAATCCATGACCAACGCCCGCCATGAGACCAACAAACTTCTGGAGATCATCAACTCCCTGGAGCATCTCACGGACCAGCTGCAGGAGTGACGGCCGCAAGGGCCGCCCGCCCCTTTAGGCCGCGCGCAACTCCCAGGGAAAGACAGCCGCGTTTATGGGAAGGGGAGAGAGGGCCGGCGAAAATGCCTCGCAATGAGGCAAAAGCGTCCGTCCTGGGCACGCCTTGCGCGTTGCCTGAGAAGAGAAAAGTTTCCCCTTCCCTCCACAAACAGTCTATTGCCCACACACAACACGCTTCGCTTACGACCGTTTCAGCTCCATGGCTTTCTGGAGCATCTCGTCGGCGGTGGTGACGACTTTGCTGTTGGATTGGAAGCCGCGTTGGGTGATGATCATATTGACCATTTCGGTAGCCATATCCACATTGGAGGTTTCTGTGGCGTAGGCTTCGATGGTGCCGTAGTTTTCAGTGCCGGCCACGCCCATGTCCATTTGTCCGGCTTCCGGCGTGGCGGAAAAGAGGTTGTTGCCCTCGCGGCGCAGGCCGTCTTCGCTGGTAAAGCGGCAGATGGGTATCTGCCAGAGGTCCATGCTTTTGCCGTTGGAGTAGGAGCCGGTGATGGTGCCGTCGCTGCCGATGTCAATGCCGTTGAGGGTGCCTGCGGCGTAGCCGTTCTGGCTGGTGACGCTCGTGGTGGAAGAGCTGTCTGTATAGTTAGTGGTGGCGTTGGAGGCCACCTTGGCGTTGTTCATGCCGCCCAGGGCGGCGGGGTCGGTTCCCACGTCGGCGGCGCTGGCCGGGGCGTTGCTCCAGCCGCCGGAGGCGCTGATGCCCAGGTTGACCGTAACGGTCTGTCCGTCCACGGTCATCTGCGGCAGGCCGCCGGCGGAGAGGGCGGCGGGCTGCCAGTCGGCCAGGTCCACGCTGTTTTCCGCGCTGGGGGTAAAGGCCGTCATGTCCGTAAGCTGGCCGCTGCTGTTAAAGGTAAGCGTGCCGGACATAAGCAGGCCGGAGCCCGTGGTGGCGCTGGTGCCGTCCGTGGTCGTCTTGTCGCTGGCGATGAGGAACTGCACCACGGAATCGGCGCCGTCGGCCGGGGCCGCGTCGTAGTAGATGGTGGCCGTCTGGGTGCTGCCGTCCGCGCCGTAGAGGGTCACGCCCGTGCTGTAGCCATAGGCGGAGCTGTCTATGGGCGGCGAGCTGTTGGCGTTGTACTGGCCGATGAGGCTGAAATAGGGGTCGGTTTCGCTGCTGCTGTTCTGGCTCTCAAGGCCCAGGTTGCAGCGCAGATCCACGCTGCTGGTGGCCTTGGCCGCCATGGTGCCGAATTTGTCCAGCGTCACCTGCTGCAGCGCGCCCTTGGTGCCGTCGGCATTGTAGATGTAGCCGTTGACGGCGAGCCCTGTGGGCGTGCGCAGCACGCCGTCCTCATATGTACGGAAGTCTCCGGCGCGGGTATAGTAGAGGTTCACGCCGTCCGTAACCTGAAAGAAGCCTTTGCCGTTGATGGCCAGGTCCGTCACGGTGTTGCTGGTTTCAAAAGACCCCTGATTGAACAGGGTGCGCACCGTGTCCACCTGCAGGCCTTTGCCTGTCTGGCCCACCGCCACATAGGAATCGGTCTGCGCGCCCCACCAGTCGCCTATGCCCCCCTGATCCGTGGAGATAAGATCGGAAAAGAGAATGCTTTGCTGCTTGTAGCCGATGGTGCTGATGTTGGCCAGGTTGTTGGTGATGACATTCATGCCCTCACTCAGGCCTTTCATGCCCGTGGCGCCGATGTAGAGTGCGGAGTTCACGGTTGCCTCCATAAAACAAGGGACGGTGGAGGAAAAAACTTCCTCCCCGTCCCCAGTAAAGCAGGAATCGTGCCAGAGACGACGGCTATTTTTCCAGGGGCAGCCCCTGGGCCTGCCAGGCGCTGACGCCTTCCTTCATGTGCAGAATATTCCGGATCCCGGCCTTGAGCAGCGTCTCCTGCGCCGCCTGGGAGCGGTTGCCCGTGCGGCAGTAGAGCAGCACGGGCGCATCCTTGGGCAGACTTTGGATCTGCGTTTCAAAGGGGCCGCCGAAGTAGTCCATGTTGACGGCTCCGGGCAGGTGGCCGGCCCGGTATTCCGCCGGAGTGCGCACGTCCAGCACCACCAGCCCGTCGGGCGGACGGCGCAGCAGGGCCGCGGCCTCCTGCACGCCGATGTCCTTGGCCAGGGCGGCCGTGGCCGTCAGCAGCAGAACCAGGGCGCAGAGGGCCCAGGCAAGGCGAAAAGGCTGTAGTGCGGTATGGCGCATGGTCGTTCCTTGCGGCGTCTTGCCAGCGCGGCTGTGCGGCAAAGCGCCGGAATAGGCGTTACGCCCGCCGTGCAGGCGCAAGCGCAATGCATTTGCACTGTTGCGCGCCGAAACGGGCGTGTCGCAAACTTTGAGCAGGCCTGTTCTCAAAGGGAATCCGCCCTAGCCGATTTTTGCCCGCGCGCGGGCAAAACCTTCCGCCGCGTTGCGGATGACGCCCTCGTCCACACAGAAGGCCAGGCGGAAATACCCAGGGCAGCCGAAGCCCGAACCGGGCACGGCCAGGATGCGTTCCTCCACCAGCGCGTTGACAAAGGCCACGTCGTCGCCGCCCGGCGCTTTGGGGAAGAAGTAAAAGGCCCCGGCGGGCATCAGGTACTCGTAGCCCGCCTCCGTCAGCACCTGGGCCATGGCCTGCCGACGCGCGGCGTACACGGCCAGATCCACCTGGCTGTCCAGGGCGGCGGCCATGAGGTGCTGGCCCACCACCGGCGGGTTGACAAAGCCCAGAATGCGGTTGGTGAGGGTGAGCCCGGCCATGAGCTCCGCCGCCTCAGGCAGCCGGGGCGACAGGGCGGCGTAGCCCACGCGCTCCCCCGGCAGGGAAAGGCACTTGGAAAACGAGCTCACCACCACCGCATAGGGATAGAGCGGCAGCACCGAGGGCACCTCCACCCCGTCGTAAGCCAAAAAGCGGTACGGTTCGTCGGCCACCAGCCAGATGGGGCGGCCGTATTCCTGGCTCTTGTTTTCCAGCAGCTCGGCCAGGGCCGTGAGATCCTTGCGGCTGTAAACCACCCCGGTGGGGTTGTTGGGCGAATTAATGAGCACCACGCGGGTTTTGGCGCTGATGGCGGCTTCCAGGGCTTCCAGGTCGGGGGCGAAGGTGTCCTTTTTGCTCATGACGGCCCGCAGCGTGCCGCCGTGGTTGGCCACATAAAAGCCGTATTCCACAAAATAGGGGGCAAAGGCCAGCATTTCCTCGCCGGGGTCAAGCACGGCGCGCAAAAAGGCGTTGAGCACGCCGGCCGCGCCGCAGCCCAGGATGACCTGATCGGCCTTGAGCGGCACGCCCTGCTCCTTGCTCAGGTGCGCAGCCAGCTTTTCCCGCGCCCAGCCAAACCCGCCGTTGGGCATATAGCCGAAGGCAAAAGGCTCGCCCGCATGGGCGGCAAAGGCGCGCAAGCCCAGCGCCACGGCGGGCGGCGCGGGCAGATCGGGATTGCCCAGGCTGAAATCGTACACTTTGTCCTCGCCATAGCGGGCCTTCAACTGCCCCCCGGCCTCAAACATGCGCCGGATCCAGGAGGCGTGGTCCAGATACCCCGCCACGCTGTGGGAAAGAATGGACATAACATGACTCCCCATGGTTGTTGTGTTTGGCATGGCTATTGGTTATGCTTCCAAACGCCGCATAAAGCAATTCTCTTTTTGTCGACGCGGCTCGCCGCCCCTGCGCGGCGGACGCAAACCCATGGTGGAGGCCCCATGCGTTTTAAACGGTTCCGCAACTGCCTGCGCGCTCTGCTGCCAGCCCTGTGCGCCGCCCTGCTTCTGCCCGCCTGCGCGGCCAAAGACGATGACGCCCAGGAAGCCCCCCACGACATGAGCATTGCCGTTAACCTGCGCGACGTGCACCGCTGCTCCCGCATCTCGCCCGAAATACAGGTGACCAACACGCCCCCGGATGCCGACTATTACGACGTGCGGCTGGTGGAATACACGGGCGACGCCCAGGAGCTCTTCCTCGGCGGCGGCAGCTGGGATAACGACGGCTCCGGCCTGATCCCCGAAGGCGGCCTTACCCGCCACTACCGCGGCCCCTGCCCGCCTGCGGGCAGCCCGCGCGACTACGCCTTTGTGGTCTCGGCCATGCACCGGGGCAATATGCAGCCCCTCTCCGTCCGGCTCTACCGCTTTACCCAGGAGTAACGCAAGACCCAGGGCCCCGCGGAGGGGCCGCCGCCCGCCGCCACCGCCGCTCCGGGCCGCGGAGAACGCATGCAGAAGCTCTATGTGGCTATGGTGGGCCTGCCCGCGCGGGGCAAATCCACCCTGGCCCGACGCATCCGCGACGGGCTCGCCGCCGAAGGCATCCGCGCCCGCCTCTTCAACAACGGCGACGTGCGCCGCGCCCGCCTGGGCGCGGCCTCCACCGATCCGGACTTCTATAACCCCCACAACACCTATGGCCGCCAGGCCCGCGAACAGATCTGCCGCCACAACATGGAGCTGGCCCGCCAGTGGCTCGCCCCCGAAGGCGGCAACGGCGACGTGGCCATCCTGGACGCCACCAACGTCAGCCGCGCCCGCCGCCGACTTATGGAAGGCACCCTCACCGATCACCCTTTGCTGTTTGTCGAATGCCTCAATGAGGATCAGGAACTGCTGCGCGCCTGCATCCGCCGCAAAACCGCCCTGCCCGAATACGCAGGCTATGCCGAAGAAGCCGCCCTGGAAAACTTCCAGAAACGCATCAGCTACTACGAAAACATCTACGAGCCCCTGCGCCACGAAAAATTCTGGCTGCGCGTGGATTCCACCGCCAACCGCATCCTGGCCGAACACCCCCGCGAAGGCTGCGCCTACTACCCCGCCATCCGCGAAATCGTGGTCAGCGTCTGGGTCCACTGCCTCTACCTGGTCCGCCACGGCCAGACGGAATTCAACCTCCAGGGCCGCATCGGCGGCGACCCGCCCCTGACCGAACACGGCCGCGCCCAGGCCGCCGCCCTGGCAGAACACCTGCGCGACCGCCCCATCGACTGGGTCTTTACCTCCACCCGTCTGCGCTCCCACCAGACCGCCGCCCCCCTCCTGGCCCAGCGCCCCCATACCCACGTCATGGCCTTCCGCGAATTTGACGAAATCTGGGCCGGAGATTGCGAAGGCCTGCGCTACGCGGAAATCCGCCAGCGCATGCCCCAGGTGGCCAGCGCCCGCAACGCCGATAAATACGGCTTCGCCTACCCCAAAGGCGAAAGCTACGCCATGCTCCGCGAGCGCGTCCAGCGCGGCCTGCGCCGCGCCCTCTTCCTCGCCGGGGATACCCCCCTGGTCATCGTGGGGCACCAGGCCATCAACCGCGTGCTCCTCGCCCTCTTCCTCCGCCAGCGCCAAGAAGACATCCCCTATATCTATGTGCCCCAGGACCAGTACTACCACATCTCCCTCACCCCCCGCCGCAAGGTCTTTGAACGCCTGCCCTATACCACAGGCAGAAGCGGCGGCGAGAGGACTTTTGCGGGGGAAGAATAGCGCACTTTTGTGGGGGGAAGGGGGAACTTTTCTCTCCTCAGGCAAGGTGCCGGGCGGACCCCGGACGGACGCTTTTGCGGCCTTGCGATGTATTCCCGCCGGCCCGCTCTTTCCCCGGCCGTTGCACCGGGCATCCCTTGCCAGAATTGCGGCGCAGCCCTTCCCGTGGGGCCGAGCGCGGCATACAAGGGCGCGGCGGCCTTGCGGACACGGCGTCAGCGGCCCCTTTCCGGCCGGGTCTGGACCTAGAGCAGATTACCTTTGAGAATCTGCCTTTAAGGCACGCTCGTTTCGGCGCTTAACAGCACAGATAAATTGCGCTTACGCCTCCACAGCGGCGTCTCTGCTCACGCAGCCGCCAGGGCATTTCAAGGTTGAAATGCCCTAAAACTGGTACAGAAATGCGGGCGCGGCGCTCTCCGTCAGCCCGGCCAGGCCGTTCACATCCAGACCAAGCCAGGTTTTGAGCGTGCGGGAAAGCCAGGAACGACCCTCCGGCGGGGAAAGCAGGGGCCGCTGCGCAGGCACGCCGCATTCCCTGGCCAGCCATTCCAGGGCGTCCTGACGATCGCCCAAGGCATCCACAAGCCCCAGCGCCAACGCTTCGCGGCCGGTGTAGATCTTGCCGTTGGCCAGCTCCGCAGCCTTGTCCGGCGACATGCGGCGGCCCTGAGCCACAATGCCCACAAACTGGCGGTGCATATCCTCCAGCACGGCGGCGAAATAGCGGCGCTGCTCCGGGGTCAGAGGCCGCAGATAGGAACCGGCGTCCTTATAAGGGGCCGTGGTCAGGGTTTCCTGCCCCAGGCCCAGCTTCTGCAACAGGCCCTGGACCTGCGGGATGTCCATGCGCACGCCGATGGAACCGGTGACGGTGGACGGATTGGCAAACACGCGACGGCCCGCCATGCTGACCATAAGCCCGCCAGAGGCCGCCAGAGAGCCCATGCTCACGGCCACGGGCTTCTTTTCGGCCAAGCGGGCCAGGGCCGTATAGATTTCCTGCGAGGCCGCCGCGCCGCCGCCGGGCGAATCCACCCGCACCAGCACGCCCTTGACGTTAGGGTTGCGCTCCAGCTTGCGCACCCAGTCCAGAGTGGGTTCAGCGCTGAGAATGGGGCCGCGCACGTTGACCAGCGCCAGCCGGTCGTGCCCGCCCAGCCCGCCTTCCGGAAAAAAGGCGTACAACAGGGCCGCCAGCAATACCGCAAGCCCGCCCCAGAACACAAAAGGATGCCGCCGCCGGAAAGGCGGACGCAGCAGACCGCGCCAGACCGAAGCCGGAATGCGGGCCAGGGGACAGCCCGCGGCGCAGGCTTCTGCGCCAGGGGCGGCAGGCGCGCCGTGCGGGGCCGGGCCTGCGGCGGCCGCCTCAGGGCCGGAAGGGGTCATGGTCAAAGGGGCGTCGTCCGGAATCGGTGCGGCCGATTCCGGGGGCAGTGCGGACGTGGGGGCGTGTGTGCCGCTCATGGGCAAACCCTTGCGCGTAAGGCGCGGTTACAGGTAGGGGGAAAAAATCCAGCAGGCGGCGTTGCGCAGCCGCACAGGCAGGGAAAGCCCGCGCAGACGGGCAAGGGTGATCTCCGTGCCGCGGGCCAGCGCCGCATCAATATGCGCGGCAATGGCGTCGTGCGCCTTGGGGTCAAAAATTTCCATATTAAGTTCAAAATTGAGGCGCAGGCTGCGGGCGTCCCAGTTGGAGGAGCCGATCTGACTGTAATAGCCGTCCACGGCCAGCAGTTTGGTGTGGGCAAAGGGCGGCGGCTGGTGCCAGACGCGCACCCCGGCCTCCAGCAGGGTGGGCAGCAGGCGGAAGGTGGCCCAATGGACATAGAACAGATTGCTTTTGGCGGGCAGCACCACCCGCACGTCCACCCCGCGCTGCCCGGCGGAGCGCAGAGCCGCCACCAGGCCGTGCGAAGGCAGAAAATAGGGCGTCATGATCCGCACGCTGCGCCGGGCAGCGTTGATGACCCCGCAGAAGATGTCGCTCAAAGGGTCTTCGTCGGAACCGGGGCCGTCCATGATGATGCGGCAGCGGCTCGCGCCCCTGGCCTCTGTGCTGGGGGGCGGCAAGGGCGAATACTGGCCGGTGCTGAAGCCCCAGTCCAGCAGAAAGGCCCGGCGCAACTGGTCCACAATGGGGCCCTCGCAACGAAAATGCACGTCCTGCACCCGGTTGCGCCCGCGGGCGGCCAGATTTTCGTCCGCAATGTTCATCCCCCCGGTAAAGCCCGTCTGGTCGCAGACCAGCAGTTTCCGGTGGTTGCGCAGGTTGATGCTCAGGTTGGGGGGCACAAGGCGCGGCGGCAGAAACACGGCCACGCGCACGCCGCGGCGGGCCAGCTTTTTCCACGGGCGGCGCAGGGAATACAACTGGCCCACGCCGTCCACCAGCAGCCGCACGTCCACCCCGCGCGCGGCCGCGGCGGCCAGCGCCTCGCAAAAGGCCACGGCCGTCAGGCCCGCATTAAAAATATAGGTGGAAAGGTAAACCCGCTCCTGCGCCGCATTGATGGCCTGGAGCATGGCGGGGTAGGCTTCGTCGCCGTTGTGCAGAGGGGAAATGGCGTCACCCACGCTGAGATGCTGCGCCGTGAGCACGCGGCCAATATGCTCCATGCGGGCGATGTTTTCCGGCACATGGCCGGGCGGCGCGCTGGGCAAAGGCGGATGGGCGTAGTCCGGCTCCAGCGGAGCCTGCCGCCGCATGATGCGCGTAGCCCGGCTCTCGGCCCGGCTGATGCCGAACGAGGCGTACAGCAACGGCCCCACCAGGGGCAGAAGCAAGGCCGTGACCGTCCAGCCCAGAGCCGCACGCGGATCGTGCTTGGTGAGCAACGCGTGGCCTACGGCCACCCAGGAAAGGGCGTGCGCAACCACAATGGCAAGATATTCCAACACATCCCACATGACGCCAACTCGGCCTGCCGCAGGCGGAAGGGGGGCTAAGGCCCCGTGCGGCAACCCCCAGTAAAACAGAAAACGCCGCTGAAGGCCAGCCGGGCATACCGGGCGAAGGGGGGAAAGGACGGGAGCAAAAGGCGTTTGCGGGGGAAGGGGACTTTTGTGGACAAAAGTCCCCTTCCCCCCACACAAAATCTCTCCCCTACTTTTGCGGTTCCGCCTTGGCGAGGCCCTGGCTTTGGCCGAAGATGATCAGCTCCATCCAGTCCAGGGCGAAGTCAAGGGCGGCCACATCGCCTTCGAGGCTGTCCTGCATGACGGCTTCGCGGCGGGCGGGGTCTATTTCCACGCGGGAGAAGATGCGCATGCGCTCGATGAGCTCGCGGAATTTGTCCAGCTGGTAGAGGCAGAGCACGGCCATGGTGGTCATGCGGGATTCCAGGGGTTTGCCGGTGGCGCGCACCATGGCCATAAGGCGCATGTAGCGGTCGTTGGCGGCGTTGTAGGGGGTGAGGCCCTGGTTTTCAAGCCATTGGGCGGCGGTGCGGTCCGTGCCCTGGTCAAAACCGTGGCAATGGGGTTCGCGCACCACAAAAAAGCGCTCGGCCACGCCGTCTTCGGCCATTTTTGTGCCGCGCCCCAGAGGGTAGAAGCGGCAGGCGCCGGGGCGGTTGTCGTAGACAGAGCAGCCCACGGGGCTCACAAAGGGGCAGGGCTCGCCAGGGCCTTCCAGCATGCGCAGCAGGGGCAAAGGGAAGCCCGTATCCGGAAAGGTGCGCATGCGGGTGAAGGTATTGAGGAAGTCTTCGCTGCCCAGGCCCAGGTGGCGGCGCATGCGGAGCACGTCGTAAGGGGTCAGGGGCAGGGTCAGCTCCGCACAGCAGCGGTTAAAACAGGGCACTTCCGGGTTGCAGTCAAAGCAGAAGGTCGCGCCGGGGGCCAGTTCGGGCAGGTTTTCCAGAAACTCGCGGCTGGCGTCGTCGTCGGAAGACATGGTCATGGGGGCTCCTTGCGGTGCGCAGCGCCGCCGGATGGGTTGGCCGCGCCGGACGCGGCAAGGGGGCGTCAGATCACCTTGTTGAGGCCGTATTCGATGATGCCCTCGGCTCCGGCCTGGCGCAGGCGGGGGATGAGGTCGCGCACCACGTCGATCTGGACCACGGTTTCCACAGAGAGCCAGCGCGTGTCGCGCAGGGGGGCCACGGTGGGGGAATTGAGGGAGGGCAGCATCTCCAGGATGGCGTCCAGGTTGGCGGCCGGGGCGTTCATCTTGAGGGCCACGAGGTTTTCGGCCCGCAGGGCCCCCTGCAGGAGCAGGTTGAGCTGCTCCACCTTGGCGCGTTTGCGCGGGTCTTTCCAGGCCTCTTTGTTGACGATGAGCACGGGATAGGAGCGCATGACCTCGTCGATGATGCGCAGGCCGTGGGCGCGGATGGTGGTGCCGGTTTCGGTAACTTCCACGATGCCGTCGGCCAGGCCTTCCACCACCTTGGCCTCGGTAGCGCCCCAGGAGTAGAAGACGTCCACCGCCACGCCCGCTTTGGCGAAGTAGCGGCGGGTAAGGCCCTCCACCTCGGTGGCGATGCGTTTGCCCGCCAGATCCTGCGGGGTCTGGTAGGGCGAATCGCCGGCCACGGCCAGCACCCAACGGCAGGGGCGGTTGGAGGTTTTGGAGTAGACAAGATCGGCCACGCGCACCACCTTGTCTTCATGCTCGCGCTCCACCAGCCAGTCCAGGCCGGTGATGCCCGCGTCCAGCACGCCGGCGGCCACATAGCTGCCGATTTCCTGCACGCGGCAGAGCGAGGCGCTGATTTCGGGGTCGTTGATGTCCGGAAAATAGTTGCGCGTATGCTTGCGGATTTTCCAGCCCGCGCGTTCAAAAAGGTTGATGGTGGCTTCTTCCAGCGAACCCTTGGGCACGCCGAGCTTGATGATGGGGGTGGTTTCCGCGCTCATGGGCTTTTCCTTATCCGCCGTAAACTATTTTGGGGTCAAAGACCTGCGGGGCGCATTCGTGCAGGCGGCCGTCCTTCCATTCACGGTAAAAGCAGGAGCGCCGGCCCGTATGGCAGGCCGCCCCGCCCTGCTGCTCCACCAGAAGGAGTACCGTGTCATTGTCGCAATCCAGCCGCAGGGCGCGCACTTTTTGCACATTGCCGGAGGTGCCGCCCTTGTGCCAGATTTCCCGGCGGCTGCGGCTCCAGTAGTGGGCTTCACCCGTCTCCAGGGTTTTGCGCCAGGCGTCTTCATTCATATAGGCCAGCATGAGCACCTCGCCGCTTTGGCAATCCTGGGCGATGGCGGGCACCAGGCCCTTGCTGAAGTCGGGGGCAAAATCCGCGGCAGGCGGCATCTGGGGCATGGGGCGTTCTCCTTGGGCGTCGCTTCGATGCAAAACGCTTTAATATAGCGGCTGCAACCGCAATGCGCAAGGGGTTGCGGCAGGCCTTGCGCGCCACGCCGGACTGTGGCACATTGCTGTGTTAACAAAAACTCCAGAATAAGGCGGACTCGCCGCCGGGAACATACATGTCCGAACACCATGACACTTTGAACGCAGAGCAGCAAACCACACCGGCGGAACAGCCCGCAACAGCCCCCAACCAGCCGTCGCCCCTGGAAAATATGGAAGGCATTGCCGTCAGCGAGCCGGAGGACGCCCTGCCCGGCGTCACGCTGGAAGATCTGCCCGAATCCGTGCGCGGGGCCTGCACCCGCGCTGGCTGGCAAAGCCTGATGCCCGTGCAGTCTCTGGCCCTGCCCTATCTGCTGGAAGGGCGGGACATCATGGTCCAGTCCCGCACGGGCAGCGGCAAAACGGGCTGCTACCTGCTGCCCATGCTGCCCCGCCTTGCGCCGGAGCTCAAGGCCCCGCAGGCCCTGGTGCTGACCCCTACCAGGGAGCTGGCCGTGCAGGTGGAGCGCGAGGCCGCCACCATTTTTGCAGGCACGGGCATCCTTACCGCCGCGGTTTACGGCGGCGTGGGCTACAAAAAGCAGATGGACGCCCTGCGCGAGGGCGCGCAGCTTATCGTGGGCACGCCCGGCCGCGTGCTGGATCACCTGCTGCGCCGCACGCTGGACCTGGAATCCCTGCGGGAGCTGGTTTTTGACGAGGCCGACCGCATGCTTTCCATCGGCTTTTACCCGGACATGAAAGAAATCCAGCGCTACCTGCCCCGGCGGCGCATCCACACCTGCCTGTTCTCGGCCACCTATCCGCCGCACGTGCTCAAGCTGGCGGAGGAATTCATGGCCGCCCCGGCCATGCTCTCCCTTTCGCAGAAGGAAGTGCACGTGGCGGCGGTGCAGCATTTGTTCTGCCAGGTCAAGCCCATGGATAAGGACCGCGCCCTGGTGCGCCTGCTGGAAACGGAAAACCCCGCTTCGGCCATTATTTTTTGCAATACCAAGGCCAACGTGCACTATGTGACCGGCGTGCTGCAAGGCTTCGGCTACAATGCCGACGAGCTTTCGGCCGACCTGACCCAGGCCCGGCGCGAAGAAGTGCTGGAAAAAATCCGCCAGGGCCGCCTGCAGTATCTGGTGGCCACGGACGTGGCCGCGCGCGGCATTGACATCCCCCAACTCTCCCACGTTTTTCTTTTTGAGCCGCCCGAAGACCATGAAAGCTACATCCACCGCGCGGGGCGCACGGGCCGCGCGGGCGCGGCGGGCACGGTCATCTCTCTGGTGGACGTCATGCAGCGCATGGAGCTGGACCGCATCGCCAAGCACTACAAAATCGCCCTCATGGAGCTGCCCCTGCCCACGGACGACGACGTGGCGCGGGTGGCCGGCACGCGCCTCACGGCCATCCTTGAGGCCCGCTTCCGCACGCTGACGGGCCTGGAGCGCATGCGCGTGGCCCGCTACGCCCCCCTGGCCCACGAGCTGGCCACCCAGAACGACGAAGAAGACAACGTGCTGCTGCTGGCCATGCTGCTGGACGCCTGCCACCAGGAAAGCCTGCACGAAAACCGCTTTCCCGATCAGAGCGCCCCGGCGCGCTCCCGCCAGCGGCCCCGCGCGCCCAAGGGCCCGCACCGCCACGAGGAGGCCGCCGCGCCCGCCGAAGAAGGCGAAGCCGCCGCCCCGCGCACGGGCCGCCGCCGCAAACGTTCTTCCCGCCGCCGCAAGGCGGGCGAAGCCCCCAACCCGGAAACTGCCTAAAATCCATGACCGCCGCAGACGTCGCCCCCAGCCCTGCCATCGCCTTTGTGGCCGCCGCGCCCGCGGAAGCGGTGCGCACGGCCCTGGACAACTTCGCGGCCCTGCTGGCGGACGCCGACTTCACGGTGGAGCTGCAGCTGCTCCGCGTGGGGCGGCTGCAGTTTCTGCGCCGCCGTCAGATGCTCTTTGAGCTGCGCGCCCTGTATATGGCCCTGTGGCGCTTGGCCCTGGGCCGCTCCTTCCCGCAGGATGCGGACGCCATGTTCGTCCAGTTTCAGCGCGAGTACCGCCAGAACCGCAAGGACCGCCAGTGCGCCCCCCTGCTGACCCGCGCCAGCGAATACTGGGGCATGCTGGAGCCCCGGGGCGATGCGGACTTCAGCCCCGTGGCCCGGCACCTGTGCTCCTTTACCCGACAGGACGAAAAACAGGCCAGGAACATGACCCTCAAGCTGGTGCTGCACATCCGCCAGCGCTACAACTTCATATTCGCCCGGCTGATCTGAGCCGGCCACGTTTCGGAAGCCGCAGGCATGAACATCGCACACTCCGTGGTATCTCTTGGCGCGCCCGCCGGCGCGGGCGTCACCATCGGCAACTTCGACGGTCTGCACCTGGGGCACCAGGCTCTTATCCGCAGAACCCTGGCGGTCTGCAGGGAAGACGGCCTCACCCCCGTGGTGCTGACCTTCTGGCCCCACCCCCGCCTGGTGCTCTTTCCCGACCAGGGGCATATGCCCCTCTGCACCCGCCAGGACCGCCTGGACCGCCTGGCGGCCCTGGGCGTGCCGCAGGTGCTGGAACTGCCCTTTGACCGCGACCTGGCCGCCCTGGACGCGGAAACGTTCGTCCGCCGCTGCCTGCTGCCCCTGCATCTGCGCCGCCTGGTGGTGGGCTACGATTTTTCCCTGGGCCGCAACCGCTGCGGGCATGTGGAGGAGCTGCGCCGCCTGGGCGCGGCCGAAGGCTTCAGCGTAGAGCAGCTCGCCCCCGTGGTGGTGGACGGCACGGTGGTGAGCTCCACTGTCCTGCGCAGGCTCATCGGCCGGGGCGACGTGCGCGAGGCCGCCGCGCTGCTGGGCCGCTGCTACGGCTTCAGCGGCCCCGTGGTCCACGGCGACGGCCGCGGCCGGGGCCTGGGCTTCCCCACGGCCAACATCCGCTACCCGCAGGTGGCGCTGCCCGCCAGGGGCGTCTACGCCACCCGCGTGACCCTGGAAGGCCGCGCCTGGCCCTCGGTAACCAATGTGGGCCACAAACCCACCTTCGGCCGCAACGAGCTGAGCGTGGAAGCCTTCCTGCTGGAAGACTGCCCCGATCTCTACGGCCGCACCCTGCGCCTGGATTTTGTGGACCGCCTGCGCGACGAACGCCGCTTCGCCGACGTGGAGGATCTTAAAACCCAGATCAACGCCGACGTGGCCGCCGCCCGCCGGATTCTGGAGACCGCGTAGCCTCCCCCACGCCGCGAGGGGGCCCGGAAATGCGCGCCGTTGCGGGCGCGGCCGCCGGGCGTCGTGGCCCAACGGCCGCCGCGAGCAACGGCAGCGGTCCTTGCCCTGCAAGGGCATTGCAACCTTGAAATGCCCTTGCGGCTGCGTGCGCAGACGCCCGCTGTGGAGGCGCAAGCGCAATTTATTTGCGCTGTTACGCGCCGAAACGAGCGTATCTTAAACTTTGAGAATGCATATTCTCAAAGTTAATCTGCTCTACTTGAGCAGGTAGGCACTGACGATTTCACCGTAGTAGGCGATGTGCGCATCCCGGTTGGCGCCCACATTGCTGCTGTCCACATCCTGCGGGTAGCAGGCGTCTTTGAGCTTGGGGGTCAGGGCGGCGAGGTCCTGCTGCTGGCGGTAGACCACCCTGCATTCCAGGGTCAGCGGAAATTCCCTGACGGCCGGCACGGAAACGACTTCGGGTTCCACCAGGGTCAACCCGGCCGCCTGCACCTTGTCCAGATTCCTTCCGCTCTTGCCGCCGCAGACCCCGATGATCTTCTTATCATACGCGCCCACCGGCACATTGACGGTGAACTCCGGATTTTTGTCCAGCATTTCCCTGGTATAGCGGTGCTCGCGCACAAAGGCGATAAAGACGGGCGTCTGCCACTCGATGCCCAGGGTTCCCCAGCCTATGACCATGCTGTTGACTTTGTCTCCGGCCTTGGTCGTGAGCAGCACGCCCTTGGGCAGGGCCGCGAAAAGCTCTTTGGCGCAATCAAAAGGGGCAAGTTTTGTTCTTTCCATCGTAATCACCATCTTCCTGTGTTGAGAGAAAAACTGAGTCCGGCGGTCAGAATACTCTGTTTCCCCGGCGCAGCCAAGCGCGCCGCGGGGGCGGTCCGCGCGGCCTCCGTCTTCTCCCCTGCGGCGGCTTCCCTTTTGCCTTCCGCCCTCTTCGGCGCGGGCGGCGGCCACGGCAATGCCCCGGCCCCAGCGGCAGCAAAAAGCCGGAAAGGGGCGTGGATAAGAGGCAAGCATCAGGCGCAGCGCTCCATCAGGGCCGCAGCCATGAAGGACGAGCCCCGGCCGCAAAAAGGACGGGACCGCAAAAAGGCCGCCCCGAAGGGCGGCCTTGTCATGGCAGTAAGTCAAATGGTCGGCTACGGCAGCATCCAGTGCAGCACGCCGGCCTGGAGATAGGTGAGCACGCAGATGAAGGCCGTCATGGCCAGGCTGTGGCCCAGGGTGAAGCGGAAGAGGTTGCCCTCGTTGCCCACCAGGCCCGTGGCCGCGGTGGCCACGCTGATGGACTGAGGCGAAATCATCTTGCCGGTAACGCCGCCGGAGGAGTTGGCGGCCACGGCCAGGTAGGGGTCCATGCCCACCACTTCAGCCGTGGAGCGCTGCATGCCGCAGAACAGGGCGTTGGACGAGGTGTCCGACCCGGTAAGGAACACGCCCAGCCAGCCGAGCAGGGGCGAGAAGAGCGGGAAGAGCGGCCCGGTCAGGGTAAAGGCGATGCCCAGGGTGGAGCTCATGCCCGAGTAGTTCATGAGGTAGGCCAGGCCCAGGATGGTGGCGATGGTCAGGATGGGGAAACGCAGCTGGTAAATGGTGCGGAAGAAGCAGCCCACGGCCTTGCCGAAGCTGTAGCCCTTCATGAGAGGCACGGAAAGGAAGCCGGCAATAAGAATGGCCGTGCCGCCAGCGGAGAGCCAGTTCAGGGCAAACACGGCGGGATAGTTGGGGTTCTTGCCGGCGGCCAAAATGGGGGCAGCCTTGTTGACCATGCCGTCAAGGCCAGGCCAGGAGAACTTGATCACCGCGCCGGGCACGGCGTTGAGCATGGCCTTGAACTGCGGCAGGCCCCAGAAGAAGACCATGAGAGCCAGGATAATGTAGGGCAGCCAGGCGCGCAGCACCACGCCGAAGCTGGGGGCCTCGCCCGTGATAGGCGTTTCCTTTTCGCCTTCAAAGCGGAAGATGCGGGCGGGCTTCCACACGCGCAGCAGCAGCACCATGGCCACGATGGTGATGATGGCGGACATGATGTCGGGGAGGGTCGGGCCGTGGAAGTTGGAGAAGGCGAACTGGGAAGCGGCAAAGCTCACGCCGGCCACCAGAATGGCGGGCAGCACTTCCATGGCGCGCTTAAAGCCGCACATGACCACGCACAGCCACAAGGGCACGATAATGGAGAGGAAGGGCAGCTGACGGCCCACGATGGCGCTCACATGCAGATCGCTCAGACCGGCGACCTGCGCGCCCACGATAACCGGGATGCCGATGGCCCCGAAGGCCACGGGCGCGGTGTTGGCAATCAGACAGATGCCGGCGGCGTAGAGGGGCCTGAAGCCCAGACCGGCCAGCATGGCGGCGGTGATGGCCACGGGCGTGCCGAAGCCGGCGGTGCCTTCAAGGAAGGAACCGAAGGCAAAGGCGATGAAAATGGCCTGGAGGCGGCGGTCGTCGGTGAGCCGGGCCAGCGATTCTTTGATGAACTCAAATTCGCCGGATTCCACGGTCATGTTGTACACCCACACCGCCGTGACGACGATCCAGATGATGGGGAAGAGGCCGAAGGCCACGCCATACGTCAGCGCGCCCACAGCAGTGCCGAAAGGCATGCCCCACACGGCCACGGCCAGAATGAAGGAAAGGGCCACCGCCACCAGGGCGGCATAATGCCCTTTGGCCCGGCGTACGGCCAGCATGTAGAACAGACTGAACAGCGGGATGGCTGCCAGCAGGGCGGAGACCACCGCTCCGCCTACAGGATCGTAAACTTGCGTCCATGCCATAATAAGACCCTCATACAAAAATGATGTTGCTGGTGGGCATGCCGGAAGGGCGGGCACAGAACGCCCGTGCGCCCCGGCGTCCGGCCACGCCCCCGTGACCAGAGCAGGCGCCGTCAAAGCTGCGCGCATCCGCTTGGATTTACCCGAAAATCCATTTCCAACTGGCCGAAATACAGAGAAAAAACTCTAACTGCATTCGTCATCAGGCAGGGCGGAATCCACTCTCGGTTGTGCTTATCGTGTTCTACGCTGAAAAACAACGGGGCTAGGCCCGACGGCAGAAAAAAAACGAATTTTTTTTGGGGGGGGACAAGACGGCGGCGCGTTTTAGGGCGTTGCAACGTTGCAAGGCGCTGGCGCCTCCTTCCTTGTTTTTCGCCTGCCGCTACTGTACCTTATAGGGGCATTGATACTGAAACCACAAGAATCCGCTGAATATTTTGGAGCACCGTTATGCCACGCCTCACCCCCCAGGAGCAACAGGAAATCATTCGCTACATTGAGGCAGACAAACCCTTGCCGGAAAAGTACCGCTTTCTGCTTTTTGACGACAAACGCGAGGTGGAACTTGTCTGGAACGGCAAGACCAATGAAGTATGCAATGTTGTGCTGCCTTTTCAGACTATTGAGCAGGTGGACGAACCGCGTGCGGAAAAGTTCGTCAGCCAGTGGGATGGGTACAAGAGTAGTCTTTTTAATGTTGATTCGCGGGGCCGCCAGCTCAAGGGCTGGACGAACAAACTGATCTGGGGCGACAACAAGCTCATTCTCTCGTCACTGAAAAGCGGCCCCATGCGCGAAGCCATAGAAGCCCAAGGCGGCTTGAAACTGATTTACATTGATCCGCCCTTTGACGTGGGTGCGGATTTTTCCATGGATATTGAGGTTGGCGAAGAGACCTTCACCAAGAAGCCGAACATATTAGAAGAAATTGCGTATAGGGACACATGGGGCCGTGGGGCGGATTCGTTTATCAGCATGATTTATGAACGCCTTGTGCTGATGCGGGACTTGCTGGCGGAAGACGGCAGTATTTATGTGCATTGTGATTGGAGAGTCAGCGGCTATATGCGCCTCGCCTTAGATGAAGTTTTCGGGAAAGAACTATTTTTGAATGAAATAATATGGTGCTATAAAGAACGAGAAAGAAAATTAAACTTTTACAACCCCAAGCATGATACAATTTTCTTTTACGCAAAATCAAATAGCAAGTTGCGCACTTTTAATTGGGAAAAGGGTGCAACTGAATATTCCGACATTACAAGAGAAAAATTTAAGTTTGATGATAATGATGGCAAAGGGCCATATCAAATTCGTGGGCGCAACCTCCAAGGGAGCCCCATACAGGCTGCTGACGGGCTACGACATGAACATGAGGCAAGGTATCCTGGGTTAACCTATAGAGACTACCTTAACGACAGAATTGGTGTTGCGCCGCGTGACTGGTGGGATATTCCAATTATCAATAAAGCCTCAGACGAGCGCGTTTACTACCCCACGCAAAAGCCGGTTGCATTGATAGAGCAAGTAATAAATGTGTCTTCCAAGAAAGGCGACCTCGTGGCCGACTTCTTTTGCGGTTCCGGCACCACCGCCGCCGTGGCTGAAAAGCTCGGCCGCAAATGGATTGCCACCGACCTGGGCAAATTCGCCATCCACACCACCCGCAAACGCATGATCGGCGTGCAACGCCAGCTTAAGGCCGAAGGCAAGGACTACCGCGCCTTTGAAATCCTCAACCTCGGCCGATATGAGCGCCAGCACTATGTCGGCGTGAACCAGGACTTGCGCGAAGAGCAGAAGCAGCAACAACTTGCCGCCAAGGAAGCCGCTTTTCTTGAACTTATTCTCAACGCCTATCGTGCGGAAGCCGTGGAAGGCTTTACCACTTTCCATGGCAAGCGTAACGGGCGCATGGTGGTTATCGGCCCGGTGAACATGCCGGTCACGCGCCTGTTTGTGGAAGAAGTCATTCTGGAGTGTCGCAAAAAGCACATTACCAAAGTCGATATTCTTGGCTTTGAGTTTGAAATGGGCCTGTTCCCCAACGTGCTGGACGAAGCGCGGGGCAAGGGTATTGATATTGCGCCCAAGTATATTCCGGCGGAAGTTTTCGACAAACGGGCCGTGGAAAAGAACCAGGTTGTTTTTCATGATGTTTCCTTCATCGAAGTCAAGCCGCTGCATAAAAAGAACAGTGTGGCCGTAAAGCTCACGGACTTTTCCGTGTTCTACTCGCAGGATTCCATCTCCAACGCCGAAACCACCCTCAAGAACAAGGCCAACAAGGTGGTGGTGGAAAAAGGGCAGATTGTCAAAGTCAGCAAGGACAAGGACGGTATTGTCAGCCGTGAGGTGCTGACCCAAAAGTGGACGGACTGGATTGATTATTGGTCGGTTGACTTCAATTTTGAGAGCAAGCGCGAAATCATCCGCCAAAAGAACCCGGATACCGGCGAGATGGAAGAAAGCTGGACGGGCGACTATATTTTTGAAAACGAATGGCAGAGCTTCCGCACCAAAAAGAACAGAAGCCTTGAATTACAAAGTGTTTTCCACGAATATCCCACTGGCGCCTACAAGATTGCCGTCAAAGTGGTGGATATTTTCGGCAACGACACCATGACCATCATTGAAGTGAGAATTTAATGCTTTTGGCACAAGATATAGACCGCATCATTGCCGCGCCCAGAGAGCACGAACGGCTTGAGTTCAAGGAAGCCAAACAACAATATGACACGGAAACACTGTTCAAATATTGCGTCGCCTTGAGCAACGAGGGCGGCGGTCTGCTGCTGCTTGGCATAACGGACAAGCAACCCCGCAAGGTTGTGGGAACTGCCGCCTTCCCCAACCCCGACAAAATCAAAAGCCGGATTTTCTCCAAACTCAAATTCCGCGTGGAAGTGGAAGAGGTTACGCATCCGGATGGTCGTGTGCTGGCCTTCAATATCCCACCCCGCCCGGCGGGAACGGCTTTTACCTATGAAGGCGCATACCTCATGCGCGTGGGCGAAAGCCTTATGCCCATGTCCGAGGACATGCTGCGGCGCATCTTTGTCGAAGGGAATCCGGACTTTTTGCTGCGTTACGCACGCGCTGGAGCAAGCGCGGAAGATGTGGTCATGCTGCTTGATACCCAGAGCTACTTTGACCTGATGCAGCTCCCGTACCCGGCAACGCGGGATGCGGCTCTGGCCCGTCTGGCGCAAGAACAATTGATTGTGGAGGCCGAAGGACTCTGGAACATCACCAACCTTGGCGCTCTACTGTTCGCCAAAGACCTTCGCCAGTTCGGGCAGTTAAGCCGCAAAGCCCCCAGGGTGGTTGTCTACAAGGGAGCCAACAAACTGGAAACTGTGCGTGAGCAAATCGGGGCCAAGGGTTACGCTGCCGGTTTTGAAGGGCTTGTCGGCTACATCAACAGCCAGCTACCCGCCAACGAAGTAATCGGGCAGGCTCTACGCACTGAAACCAGAATGTACCCGGAAATAGCCATTCGTGAGTTGGTGGCCAACGCTCTTGTGCATCAGGACTTGGAAGATTTCGGTTCTTTCGTGATGCTCGAAATCTATTGTGACCGGATTGAGATAACCAATCCCGGCACGCCCCTGATCCCCACCGACAGGTTCATTGACGAATACAAATCGCGCAACGAGCGCCTGACCGACCTCATGCGCCGCTTTCGCATCTGCGAAGAAAAAAGTAGCGGCATCGACAAAGTTGTGGCTTTTGCCGAGGCATGGCAGCTTCCCGCACCGGATTTTCGTACCGGCGAACAACATACCAGCGTAGTTCTTTTCGCCCATAAGAGCTTTGACGACATGGATCGCAAAGAACGGGTGCGGGCCTGCTACCAGCACGCCTGCCTGCTTTATGTGAGCAATCAGAAAATGACCAACCAGAGCCTGCGCGAACGGTTCAAGCTGGCGGAAAGCAAGGCGGAGGCAATATCGCGCATCATTTCTGACGCTGTGAATGACGGCAAGATCAAACTTGACGACCCTGAAAATCGTTCAAGACGCTATGCCAAATACATACCTTTTTGGGGTTGATCTCATTTGTTCGCAAAACAGAACGTGGAGCCCCAATTGAAAAACATCCTGTAAAGACAACGAATTCCCATTTAGACACAAATCGAAACTCCATTTTTGAGGTTATGCCGTGGCTCTGCATCCTGATTTCCCCGATTCCCCCTACGCCATCCTTGACCCCGCTGTGCGCTGGTTCCCTGCTGATGAAGCCCTGCGTGACACCAGTATGGAAAAACTTATGCCACCCCTTGTGGCGGCTTTACGCCGTAAGGTAAAGGAGTTTCGGGATTCCGGCTATGTTGGCGCGACCGATACCAGCAGAAGCCTTTTGAACTGGTGGTTCAAGGAACCGCATCTTATGCCGCAGGCTGACGGCACCATGACCGAGTTCCAGTATTTCTTTGCCCAACGTGAAGCCCTGGAAACAATCGTCTACCTGTATGACGTTGTGGGAGCGCGGGACAAATACGACCTGATGCGCTTTGACAGCGCGGGGCATGTGTCCGCCAGCATGTTTGATGAGAGCTGGTTGCGTCTGGTCATCAAAATGGCCACCGGCAGCGGCAAAACCAAGGTCATGAGCTTGGCTTTGGCCTGGAGCTACTTCCACAAAATGTATGAGCCGGATTCCGAGCTTGCCCGCAACTTTTTGGTTATCGCCCCAAACATCATCGTTCTGGATAGAATCTACAAAGACTTTCAAGGATTGCGCATTTTCTTTGACGATCCCGTCTTGCCGGACAATGGCTATGACGGGCGTAACTGGCGCGATGATTTCCAGCTTACCCTGCACAAGCAGGATGAGGTGCGCGTTTCACACTTCACGGGCAATATCTTTTTGACCAACATCCACCGCGTTTATGCCGGGGAAGACATCCCGCCTTCTCCGGACGATGAAAACACGATGGATTACTTTCTCGGCAAGCGCCCAGCCGGCGCGACGACAGATTCAAAAGTGGACTTGGGCATGATTGTCCGGGACATTGACGAACTGATGATTCTCAATGACGAGGCACATCACATTCATGATTCTTCCTTGGCCTGGTTCAAGTCCATTGAAGATATCCACAACCGCCTGCTGCAAAAAGGCGGGGCTTTGAGCCTGCAAGTGGACGTTACCGCCACCCCGAAGCATAACAAAGGTGCTATTTTTGTGCAAACAGTGGCGGATTATCCGCTGGTCGAAGCCATCTTCCAGAATGTCGTAAAACATCCGGTGTTGCCGGATGCTCCCAGCCGCGCCAAGTTGGTGGAACGGCAAAGCGCCAAATACACGGAAAAGTATGCCGATTATATCGACCTTGGGGTTATTGAATGGCGTAAGGCTTATGAAGAGCACCAAAAGCTCGGCAAAAAGGCTGTGCTGTTTGTTATGACAGATGATACGCGCAACTGCGATGACGTGGCCGAATACCTGGAGGCCCACTACCCGGATTTGAAAGACGCCGTTCTTGTCATCCATACCAAAAACAACGGTGAACTCTCCGAGGCGGCCTCCGGCAAGGCCAAAGAAGAGCTTGAGCGCTTGCGCAAGCAATCCAATGAAATTGACGACGGCAGCAGCCCCTATAAGGCCATTGTATCCGTCCTAATGCTGAAAGAAGGCTGGGACGTGCGCAACGTGACCACCATTGTCGGCCTGCGGGCCTATTCCTCCAAGAGCAACATTTTGCCGGAACAGACCCTGGGGCGCGGCCTGCGAAAAATGTATCGCGGCGGCATTGAAGAATATGTCAGTGTCGTCGGCACGGATGCGTTCATGGAGTTTGTCGAGTCCATCCAGGCCGAAGGCGTGGAACTGGAGCGCAAGGCCATGGGTGAAGACACAAAGCCAAAAACGCCTATGGTTGTTGAGGTGGATAACGAAAACACCCAAAAGGATATTGGCGCACTGGATATCGAAATTCCGGTCATGACGCCGCGTGTGTATAGGGAATATAAAAATCTCGCCGATCTGGACGTGGCGGCGCTGCCGCACAAAAAAGTCGCATACCGACATTTTTCCGAAGAAGAGCAGCGGGAGATAGTCTTCAAAGACATCACCACCGGAGAAGTGGCGCACACAACGATTCTGGACACCGCAGGCATAGCCGACTACCGCAGCGTTCTCGGCTACTTTGCCCAAACGATTATGAAGGAACTGCGCCTGTTCAGCGGGTATGACGTTCTCTACGGCAAGGTGAAGCAGTTTGTGCGGGATGAACTGTTCACGCAGGAAGTAGACCTGAACAGCCCCAACACCCTGCGCAACCTCTCCGAGCTTGAGGCCGCCAAAACCATCGTTGACACCATAAAAAAGGCCATTAACAGCTTGACGGTGAAAGACAAGGGGGATGCGGAAATTAGAGATTCTATCAAGTTACGGAAAACCCGCCCCTTTATGGTGAAAGATCAGGCCAGCCTGATACCGCAAAAAAGTATTTTCAGCCGCATTGTAGGCGACAGCCATTTTGAGCTGGTGTTCGCCAGTTTCCTGGAAAAATGCCCGGATATTATTTCCTACGCCAAAAACTACTTCGCCGTGAACTTCAAGCTGGATTACGTCAACGCTGACGGCGACATATCCAATTACTACCCGGACTTCATTGTTAAACTTCCGGGTAACAAAGTCGTCATAGTGGAAACCAAGGGGCAGGAAGACCTTGACGTGCCGCTCAAGATGGAGCGCCTGCGCCAGTGGTGCGAAGATATCAACAAAGTACAGTCTGGCAGTCAATTCGATTTTGTTTTTGCGGACCAGGAGAGTTTTGAAAAGTATCAGCCTAAAAATTTTCAGGACTTGTTGAAGGGGTTTATGGGGTACAAGTGAGGTAGGTCGTCAAATTCGGAAGCCAGGTTAAGCGGCATTCGGCAGCGTTGCGTCCAGCAGGCAGCGCCTGACAAACGTAGCCGGAGCTAGGTAGCCGAGTGCTGTCTGTAGTCTTTGCCGATTGTAAAAAATCTCAATATACTTCGCTACATCTATTATAATGGCTTCAGCTGGCAAGCCGTAGATTTGCGATGCACTAACGCATTTTTCAACAAGTCCCAGAAGCTCTTCATGGGGCCATTGTTGTAACAATATCTTGATTCCGTCAAGATATCCCCGGCGTTGCCGTGTGAGCATGTAGGTCATGTCACTCACCTGGCGCAACTGTTCTGCGTCATTTTGGTGGACAGCCAGGACTTCGCCTCCGGCGAGCCGCCTTGTCTGATGGGACCGCGTCGCGTTTGACCCAGGCGTAGTATCCACCGACAGACGCTCGCAAAATCAAGTAAATAAGCCGGGCAGGATATTTGTCGCAAAATGTTGACTGCGGCATATCGCACAGCAGCTCCTTGGCAAAGTACCCCGCAGCTTTTTTAACATATCGCGCTCCATATGCAGTAAGGCGTTTGGCGGAGGGAGAGGGATTCGAACCCCCGTGGGGCGCAAACCCCAAATGGTTTTCAAGACCACCGCGATCAACCGCTCTGCCATCCCTCCGCCCGAGGAGCGGGCCCCGGTCGCTGCCGACCTGCGGGGCGGCGACAGTATACGCGGAACCGACGCAAGATTCAAACAAAAACCGCCAAGCGCGGCGCGCAATCCGGCATCCGCGCGGGACAGCACCACGCTGACGGGGGGCTCGTTACGGCCGGCACTGCCGCCCCACGCAAGCGCGCCCGCACCTGCCTCCCCATCTACGTCACGCAGGGACCATGCGATGCTTGCCGCCCCACGCAAGCGCGCCCGCACCTGCCTCCTTCCCCCGTCCGCGAAGGTGGCATCGCGCTCATGCCAAAGGACGTTCCAGTGGCGGCCCCGAACATGGCGCACCCGCCCTGCCCGCCGCCTGGTTCGTCCGCCGCCGGATGGCCCGCACGCCGCGTTTGTTGCCGCGCCCGGCCGGAGCGGGCTTGCCTCTTTCAGACGCAGGTTGTAGGCTGCCTTGCAGGCAAACCGGCCGCAGTCGTCGGCTTTCAGGAGGTTGTATGGCCAGTGCAAAGAGCGAAAAGGGCGGAAGCGACGCCCAGGCAAAAACGCCGGGCGACGCCGCGACCGGCGCGATGTCCGGCGCAGGCCAGGGGGAAGCCGCGGCCCCCCAGGCGCAGAGCCGCGCGCAGCACGGCGTGCCGCCCAAACGCGCCGTAAGCCCCTTGGTCTTCGGCCTGGCCGTGGCCCTGGCCCTGGTGCTGGGCCTCTACGTCGGTTCGCTCGCGCCTTCCCTGTTCGCGCCCGCGTCGGATTCCGGCCCCCGGCCGCAGGCCCAGGCGGAAGCGCCCGCCCCGGCCGCTCCCGCCGCAACGCCCTCTGCCGCGCAGGAAAGTCAGCCCCCCATGCCGCCGGAACTGGCCGCCAAAATTGCGGAGCTGGAAAAAACCGTGCTGGCCGCCCCCAACGACGCCGTCGCCTGGACCAGCCTGGGCAACCTCTATTTTGACACTGGCCAGGCCCGCAAGGCCGCGGCCGCCTACGAGCGCTCCCTGGCCCTGGCCCCGGACAACCCCGACGTGCTCACCGACCTCGGCATCATGCACAGGGAACTGGGGGAATTTGAAAAAGCCGTAGCCGACTTCCGCCGCGCCTCCACCGTCAACCCGCGCCACGAAAACGCCATGTTCAACGAAGGCGTGGTCCTCTACTACGACCTCAAGCGCAAGGAGGACGCCATCAAAGCCTGGCAGCGTCTGCTGGCGGTCAACCCCGCGGCCCGCGCCCCTGACGGCAAGGCGGTGGCCGACCTCATCCGGCAATAGGCCGCCTTCGCGGCAGAGACACAGGCGGAGCATCCATGACTGCATTCTTTTCGGGCCCAGACCCTTCCTCCAGCCGAGCCCCGGCCCCGAACGCCCGCGACGGGCAGATCCGCACCGCAGCCGCCGTGCCGGAGGGCCTTCCCACCCCGCCGCAGGCAGCCCCTTCCTCCCGCAAAGGCCCGCCTGCCCGCGCCTGGGCGCAGCGCCGCCTGGCCGCAACGCTCGGCGCGCTGCTGCTCTGCCTGTATGTCCTCTGCGGGCTGCCCGGGCGCGGGCAGGCGGGTCCGGTACCGGCCATGCCCAGCGCGCCCCACATGGGCCTGCTCCCCTACCTGGACGCTTTTCTTGACCCCACGGGCAGCATGGACGTGGACGAAGCGGCGGCCCCGGCCAACGCCGCCGCCTTCAAGCCCCTGTCGCTCCCGGCCCTGCCCCGGACCACGGGCGTGCTCTGGCTGCGCTTTACGCTGGCCCCGCTGCCGCAGGGCCTGCGCCCGGCCGCCTTGCTGTTGGATCTGGGCCCCGCCGTGCCCGCGGGCCCCATCCTCTACGCGCCCCACACCGACCCCCTTACGGAAGCTACGGAATGGCGCGAAACAACCCCCAGCCAGCGCAATGTACTCCTGCTGCCCGAAGCCGCCGCCCAGCCTTTGACCTGCTACCTGCGCCTGGACGGCCTGCCGGGGCCGTGGTTCGCCCCTACGCTCCGCACCCCGCAGGACGCCGCCAGCAACTGGGACAGCCTGGCTGGCACGGCGGCCGTGCTGGCCCTGGGCGTGGTGCTTTTGCTCTGTCTGTTGCGCGGTCTTTCAGAGAAAGGCCAGTGGCGCGGCTGGACGGCCCTCTATGTGGGCGTGGCCCTGCTCCAGGCCGTGCTGGGCATGCCCGCCTACGGCGAAGGCCGCATCACCCCGGCGGAGGCCGCCGCCGTGCTTGCGCCCGGCCTGGCGCTCATGCTGCTGCCCCATGTGGGGCGGCACCTGCTGCGCACCCGCGGCCGCTCCCGCGCTCTGGACGCGCAGTTTCTGCTGCTTTCCCTGCCCGGCGCGGCGCTCGCCCTGCTGCCCCTGCTGCCCGGCTTCGGCTGGCTGGTGCGCTATCTGGCCCTCTGGCCCGCCTGCACCGTGCTGTTCGCGCCCACGGCCCTGGCCGGCGCGCTCATGGGCCTGGGCGGCGCGCGGCGCTTTCTGCTGGGCTGCCTGCTGCCGCCCCTGTTCGTGGCCGCCAGCCTGCTGGGCCTGGACCAGGGCTACGCCGCCGGGCTGCTGGCCGCCGCCCCCCTCTGGGGCACGGCCCTGAGCGCCCTGCTCATTGCGGGCACGGGCCAGCCCAAAGACATGGCGGCCACCCCCAAGAACGCCGCCGCTCCGGATCCCCTCCTGGCTCTGGCTGAAGACCCGGCCCGGCCGGAGGCCGCCACATCGGGCAGCGCCGCGCATACGGACGTCATCACCCTGGATCAGCCCCTGGACGACCCCAACCTGCGCCTGCTGCCCAGCCTGGATCCCCTGCCCACTGACGGCCTGCCCGATCTTTCCGGCCTGCCCGACGGCCAAGACTGGACGCCGCCCGCAAAGGCCGCGTCCCGCGCCGCAGCCCCCGCCCCGGCTGCCTTTGCGGATCGGGATGCCCTGCGCCCGCCTCTGGAAAAAATTCTGCGGGAAGGCGCGGCCCTGCTGGGCTGCGCGCTGCCCCCGGCCGTGCGCCAGCACGCGGAAAACCTGCGCAGCGCGGCGGACGACCTGGCCCGCGCCCTGGACAATCCGGGCGCGCTGTCGCCGGCCAGCGCCGGACCGCCCGCCCGCGCCGCCTTCAACCTCCAGCATCTGGTGCGCGAGGCCCACGACGCCGTGGCCGTGACGGCGGAAAACGCGGGCATTGGCCTGGCCTGGTACCTGCCGCCCCTGCTGGGCCATGTATATGAAGGGCCAGGGCAGGCCCTGCGCCAGGTGCTGGGCGACCTGCTGGAAAGCGCCGTGCGCGCCACAGCGCGGGGAGCCGTGCACCTGACCGTGCGGCGCGTGCCCGAAAGCGCAGACCCCGGCCACCTACTGTTTACCGTTACGGATACGGGCGCAGGCCTGCCGCCGCGCCAGCGCTCCGGTCAGGCCCTGCTCCAGGCCTGGGAGCTGGCCGGGGCCTGCAACGGCTACCTTACTGTGGACAGCGGCCCGCAGGGCGCGTCCATTGCCTTTACCCTGCGCCTGAAGCCCCTGGAAGGGGAAGAAGAGGCGGAAACCGCCCCCCAGGCCGCCCCGGCCGCCGCGCCCACAGTGGCCGTAGCGGGCGCGGACGCAGAGGAGCGGGAAACCCTGATCCGCCTGTGCCGGGAGGCGGGCTGCCGCTGCGCCGCAGCCCCCGACCCGGAGGCCGCCCTGAACAACAACGCCGCCAGCCCCGCCGTGTTGCTGACCGTCTTTCACCCCCAGCACGGCCCGGCCCAGGCCGACATGCTGGGGCGCTTCGAGGCGGACGCCCAGCGCGCCGGGCTTGGCGCGTTCAAGGCCCTGGCCGTGACGCGGAACCAGCGGCACTGGGACGACCTGGCGGAAACGGGCTATACCCACGCCCTGCTCACGCCCCTGGACGCCGCCGCATTTGCCGCCACCCTGCGCGAAGTGCTGGACGAGGCCGGAATCCGGCCGGACAGCCCCTTGCCCCCCGTAGACGCGGAAGCCCCTCAGAAAAACGCCCCGCTGCCCGATCTGTTCGGCCCCTCCACGGCAACCACAGCCGACACGGCGGCAACGGCCCCCACGCCGCAGCCGGAACCCGCACCGCAGGAGAACGGCCCCACGGCCCTCGCCCTGCCGGACCCGGAACCTGAAGCGCCGACGCCTTCCGCCACGGCGGCGCGGCCTCAGGCCGACGATGTCCCAGGGCCCGACGACCTCGCCAGTGTTTCACCCCACGTTCCGGCAGACGTTCCGACAGACGCGTTTGCCGACATTCCGGCAGGCGCTGCCGGCGCCGCTGCGGACGCGGAAGCCCGCCCCGAACGCGCCGACCAGCCAAGCGCAGCCGGGACGTCGGCAGTCTCCGCCGCCCCGGTCCCGGCTGCGGACGCAACGGATATGGCAGGAACGCCTCCTTCTGAGGCGCAGGATACTCCCGCGCCGCAGGACGCCGCTCCCCCTGCTCCGGAACCGGCGGAACCGGAAGAAAATCCCCCGCTGCCCGACCTCTTCGGACCGGATCCCTTCGGCCCGGCCGCCGCGTCCGCTCCGAAACCGGAACCCGCCGCCGCGGCCTTCCAGGATATGGTTCTTGGCCCGCGCCCCGCAACCGACGCCGCCGCGCCGGAAACATCTGTCCCGCCTGCCGCGACAGCCGACGTCGCGCCGGAAGCCGTTGCCCCGGAAGCCGTTGCCCCAGATGCCGCCGAACCTGCGGCGCACCAGCCGCCCGCCGCGGCAGAGCACGACGCGTTTCTGGCCTCCGCGGGCCTGGGCGGCCCCCAGTGGGAGGAGCCTTCCGTCTCTGCAGCCACAGCCGGAGCCCTGCTGGCCCAACGCCCCGGCGAAGCCGTGCTCACGCCCGTGGGCGCTGCGGAAGCCGAAGCTGCCGCTCCCCAGACATCGGAACAGACATCGGAACAGACGCCGGAACAGCCACCGGAACAGACGTTTGCCCCCAGCGCGGCGCAGACGCCGCCGCAACCGCCCGCTGCTGAAGCGTCAGCCGCGCCCGCGGCCGACGCCGCACCCCAGGCCGCACTTCAGGCTACGGAATCAGAAGTGCCCCAGGCCGCCGCGCCTGCGCCCCCCACGCCCGCAAGCCCCCTGCCCCCGCAGGCTGCTTCCGCCGCGCCCCCGGCGGCCGCAGCCATGCCCGGCTCCGCAGCCCCCACGGGTTCCGCCAGTTGGGCGGACCGCGCCCTGGCCGACGAATGGGTAGGCGAGCCCATGCCCCTGGGCACGCCCGTAAACACAGCCCGACCCCAGGCTTCCGCCCAGCCCGCAGCCGCGGCTGCGCAACCGGCGGCGCCAGCCGCGCCGCCCGCGTCCACGCCTGGACAGGACCACCGGCGCTATGTGAGCCCCAGCATCTCCACCGCAGGCGAATGGGTGGGCGAACCCATGCCCATCCCCAAAAAGCCGGGCGGTGCAGCGCCAAGCACCCAGCCGCCCGCCCCAGCCGCGCCCCGGCCAAAGCCTGCCGCAACGCAGCCCCTGTCGCAGCCGGGCCGCGCCGCCGCCGCAGAGGAACGCCCGCCCAGGACGCCCCTGACCCTCACGGGCAGGCCGGAACCGCAGTCCGTCTTTGCACCGCCGCGGGAAATGCCCCGCACCGCCGCGGGCAGGCTTATCCTGAAGCTCCTGGGCGGCTTGGGCGATGGACACGAAGCTGCCAGGGCGGAGCCCGAAGCCGCCCCGCAGGCTGCGCCCGCCGGCAGCCCGGGCCGCGCCGCCAAGGACGCCTCAATCGTTAATTTCATCGCCGGAGCCGCGCCCGACGACCAGGCCCATAGCGCCGAAGCCGCCCCCACACCCGCTGCGGCCACGCCCCCCACGGGGGCAGCGCCCGAAGCCGCCCCGCAGGCCGCCCAACCCGCGCCACCCACGGCAGCCCCCTTCCTGGTCCCGCCGCAGCAGGCGGACGCCGCCCTCCTCCGTCTGGTGGAACGCCTGGACGCCGCCATGGAAGACGCCCAGGAAGGCTACCACAACCGCCGCTGCCGCGTGGTGGGCGAAGCCGCCGCCCGCATAGCCGCGGAATCGGACTCCTTCGGCTTCCGCGTCCTGGCCCGCATGGCCCGCTGCGTGGAACGCGCCGCCCGCGCCAATGACATAAACGCCCTCCACGACCTGCTGCCGGAACTGGCCGTGGCCGTGGAGCGCAACCGCATTGCCCTCAACCCCCGCCGTCAGGGATAGGTCGTGGCCTGTGAGGCGGGGGAAAGGAAACGCGCCGCGCAGCCTTGACCTCCGTGTTTTGGGAGCGTATTTTCGCTATTATCGTCGGATGACTGCACTTTCTTCATGACATATTGCCTGGGGGGTCAGATGAACGTTTATTGCAAAAAGCTGTGCGCGCTGTTGGCGCTGGTTGTACTCACGCTGGGCCTTGCTGTGGCCGCTGCGGCCAAAGAGGTGGTTCTCTACTCCTCCAACCAGCCCGACATGCTGGACGCCATTGCGCTGGATTTTGAAAAAAAGACGGGCATCAAGCTCACGGTGGTGCGCATGGGTACCGGCGAAGCCATGAAGCGCATTGCTGCGGAAAGGGCGAACCCCCTTTGCGACGTCTTCTGGAGCGGCGACGTGGCCGTGCTGGACAACGCCAAGGCCGACTTCATGCCCTACAAATCCCCCCAGGCCGCCGCGTTGCCCGCAGCCTTTGTGGAAAAAGACCACCGCTGGACCGCCGCCAACATGCACCTGATGGTCATCATGGCCAACACCCGCCTGGTGCCGCCCGCAGAGCTGCCCAAATCCTGGAAAGAGCTGCTGGACCCCAAATGGAAAAACAAGGTGGTCATGGCCAACCCCTTGAAATCCGGCTCCGCCTATGCGCAGGTGTACGGCATCTATAAACTGTACGGCTGGGACGGCCTGAAAAAACTTATCGACAACGTCAAAATTCTGGACAGCTCCAGCCTTGTTTACAAGGGCACCGCCGAAGGGGAGTTCCCCCTGGCCATCACCATGGAATACGCCGCCCATCGCTATGTGGCGGGCGGCGCCAAGGACGTGCGCGTAGTCTACCCCGCGGACGGCGTTATCGCCGCGCCCGAGGGCGCCGCCATCATCGCCGGCTGCAAACACCCGGAAGAAGCCAAAGCCCTGGTGGACTACCTGCTTTCGCAACCCGTGGTGGACGGCATCTTCCAGAAATACTTCCGCCGCCCCGCCCGGCCGGACGCCGTTACGGTGAAGGACATGCCCACGCTGCAGGAAATAACCCTGCTGCGCGATTATGATCCGGCTGAAGCCAATACCCTGCAAAAACAGCTGCTTGCCTGGTGGAAAAAACAGGTCCTGCAAAAGTAGCCAGCGCGTTCAGGGCGCGGGGCGGACCATGCCCTGAACGCGGCCCCGTTTTTTTCATGACCGCCAGCCCCACGGGGGGCCGCAAGCCCCTGCGCGGGCCTTGCGGCCCCTGGGGCGTTTAAGCCAAGGATACGCCAGTGCACATAGAGCTTGTGGATATCGTCAAACAATTCGGCCAGCTGCGGGTAGTTGACAACGTAAATCTGAAAATCGGCGACGGCGAATTTTTTACCCTTCTGGGCCCCAGCGGCTGTGGCAAGACCACCCTCTTGCGCATGATTGCCGGCTTTAACGACCCCGACAGCGGCGACATCCGCTTCGGCGGCAAATCCATCCTTTCCCTGCCCGCCCACCTGCGCAATACGGGCATGGTTTTCCAGAACTACGCCCTGTTCCCGCACATGACGGTTTTTGACAACGTGGCCTACGGCATGGCGGCGCGCAAACTTCCCCACAAAACCATCCGCAGCCGGGTGGCGGAAATTCTGGAGGCCGTGCAGCTTCTGGACCTGCGCGAAAGGTACCCCCGCCAGCTTTCCGGCGGCCAGCAGCAGCGCGTGGCCCTGGCCCGCGCCCTGGTTATCCGCCCGGACGTCCTGCTTATGGACGAGCCCCTCTCCAACCTGGACGCCAAACTGCGCGTCACCATGCGCGAAGAAATACGCCAGATCCAGCAAACCCTCGGCATCACCACCATCTATGTAACCCACGATCAGGAAGAGGCCATGGCCGTTTCCGACAGGGTGGCCATTTTTTACAACGGCAGGCTGCAGCAGGTGGACAGCCCGCAGGGCATCTATTTTGCGCCCGTCAACCAGTTTACGGCGGAATTTATGGGCGCCTGCAACCTGCTGGAAATGCGCCCCCTGAACTGGGATCCGGCAAGTAAAACGGCCCGGATGCAGTGCGCCGACAAGGAATTTGCGGTGCTGCTGGACGACGCGCCGCGCCAGGGCCAGGCCCTGCGTATGATGCTGCGCCCGGACTGGCTGCGCGAAGCCGGCCCGGATGCGGCGGCAACCAACGCCTTTGACGGGCAGGTGCGCGACGTGATGTTTCTGGGGGCCACCATGGTTTATCATGTGGCGGCGCTGGGCGCGACGCTGCGCGTGGACGTGCCCGCCCTGCGCGGCAGGGAGGCCAAAAAGCCGGGGGATCCGATCCGGCTGTGCTTCGCGCCAGCCAGCCCGGTCAGGGTGGACAACTGATGACGCTGCGCAGACTTTTTTCCGTCTGGAATCTGATTTTTGTACTGGCGGCGCTGACGCTTGTCCTGCTGGTGGTCTACCCCATGTCCGCCATCTTTCAGGCCAGCCTCCTCAGCCCGGAGACCGGCGCTTTTACCTGGGAGAACTACGCCAGCGTGTTGACCACGCCCTTTTACCGCCGCTGCCTGTGGAACAGCCTGTTCATGAGCGGCCTGGCCACGCTGTTCAGCGTGCTCATCGGCGTGCCCTTTGCCTTTTTTACCACCCGCTACAAGCTGCCCGGCGCAACCGTGCTGCGCACCCTGGGCACCCTGCCGCTGATCCTGCCCACCTTCATCGGCGCGGAAGCCTGGCTTCTGCTCCTGGGCCGCAACGGCATCCTTACCCGTTTTTTTGCCGACCTGGGCCTGCACATTCCCAGCATTTACGGCTGGCAGGGCGTGGTGCTGGTGTTCACCCTGCAGTTCTTCCCCTTCGTGTTTCTTATGGTCGGCGCGGCCATCAACTCCGTGGACAGATCGCTGGAAGAAGCCGCCCGCAACCTGGGGGCTTCGCCCTGGCGGGTCTTCCGCACCGTCACCCTGCCGGTGGTCACGCCCGCCATCGCCTCCGGCGCGCTGATCGTTTTTTGCATGTCCATTGAAAACTTCGGCGTGCCCACCATTATCGGCAACGATTATAAGGTGCTGGCGGAACAGGCCTACAGCGAATTTGTCAGCGAAATGGGGGGGAACCCTTCCATGGCCGGCACCCTGAGCACGGTGCTGGTGGTGGTGACCCTGGCCCTTACCGTGCTGCAGAAAATGTGGGTTGAGCGAAAAAACTACGCCATGTCCGCACTGCGCCCGCCGGAAATCAAAGCGCTGCCCCCCCTGGGCAAGGCCCTGGCCTGGGGCTTCTGCGCCCTTATCGTCTTCGTTTCTCTGGCGCCTTTTGCCATGGTCATGGTGGCGGCGGTCACCAAAACCAGCGGCCCGGTCCTCTATTACGGCCAGTTTACGCTGGACAACCTGCTCATAGCGCTGCAGGTGGCCCCCAGGCCCATCCTCAATTCCTTCTTTTTGTCCACCACGGCTACCGTCATCGGCATGGTTTTCGGCCTGGCGGTCAGCTACCTCATCGTGCGCAAGGGCGGGGCCATCGGCTATGCCCTGGACCTGGCCATGATGCTGCCTCTGGTCATCGCCGGTTCCGTGCTGGGCATTGCCCTGGCCGCCACCTACAACACGGGGCCCGTGGCGCTTACCGGCACCTGGGTGATCATTGTGCTGGCCTACTTTATCCGCAAAACGCCCTTTTCCGTCAAAACCACCTCCGCCCTGCTGCGTCAGATAGAGGTCTCGGTGGAGGAGGCCTCCATCAGCCTGGGGGTGCCGCCCTTGCGCACCTTCCTTAAGGTGGTGGCGCCCGCCATGCTGCCTGGCGTGGCGGCGGGGGCCATTATCATGTGGGTAACGACGCTGGCGGAACTGAGCTCCACCATTGTGCTCTATTACGGGCCGTGGAGCACCATGACCGTGCAGATCTTTCAGTACATCGGCAGCGGCGACTTCGGCCCGGCTTCGGCCTACGGGGCCATCCTCATCGTTTCCGTTCTGGCGCCCCTGTTTGTCCTCAACAAGGTGCTGGGCAAGGATCTGACCACGTCGCTCTAGAGCAGACTAACCTTGAGAATAGGTATTCTCAAAGTTTACGGCACGCGCGTTTCGGCGCTTAACGGCGCAAATAAATTGCGCTTACGCCTCCGCAGCGGACGGCTGCGCGGGCAGACGCCGCGGCCTTTCAACGTTGCAAGGCCGTAACGGCCCGCGGCCTTTCAGAGCCCAAGGCCGGCGCAAACGGCGGGCATGTCCAGGGCCGCCTCCACGGCGTCGGCCAGGCGGTCCAGCTCCGGCCCCAGGTCGTAGACGGCCTGCCGGGCCGGGCCCAGCCCGGCCTCCTTGCGCCGCGCGGCCAGAAACCGGTGCCGGAAGGCGTCCGCGTCAAACAGGCCGTGCAGATAACTGCCCCAAACCCGCGCCAGGCCCCCGGCATCGCACAGGCCCCAGCCCAGGGCCGCGCCCGCCGCGTCCCGCAGCAGCACCCGCGTCGCTCCCGCAGCGGCCAGCGCCGCCGTGCCGCCCGCCGCTTCCGTGCGGCCGTGGTGGATCTCATAGCCCACTACAGCCGCGTCTGCCCCGCCGTCCGTCAGCGCGGCCAAAGCTGTGCCTTCTGTACGCCGCAGCTCTTTGGCCGCCCGCAGGGTGGTGCGCAGGGGCAGCAGATCAAGCCCCGCTTCCCGCCCCCCTTCTTCCAGGCCCAGGGGGTCCAGAACCTCCACCCCCAGCAGCTGCAGGCCGCCGCATACCCCCACCAGCGCCCCGCGCCGCGTGGCCAGGGCGCGGGCGGCAAAGGCCGCAAGGCATGCGGCCAGGCCGCTGGCCCGCAAAAAACGCGCGTCCGCCGCCGTGTTCCGGCTGCCGGGCAGCACCACCACATCGGGCGCGCCCCAATCCTCGGCCCGGCGGGCCACCCGCAGGCGCACGCCAGGCTCATTGCGCAGGGCGTCCAGATCCGTGGCGTTGCTGACGTGCGGCAAATCCACGGCCAGCACGTCCAGGCGATCCCCGGCATCCGGCCCCGCGCCCAGGTGCAGACCTGGCGTCAGCCCGGATTTGAAACTTACGGAATCTTCTTCCGGCAGGCGCAGATCCTCCAGCATGGGCACCACGCCCCAGAAGGGCTTGCCCGTGCGGCGGCTGATGGCCGTAAGGGCCGGGTCCAGCAAGCTGGCGTCCCCCCGGAATTTATTGAGGATAAGCCCGGCCACGCGCGCCCGGTCCGCGCGGGTGAGCAGGGCCAGGGTGCCGGCCAGGGCTGCAAAGGCCCCGCCCCGGTCAATATCGGCCACCAGGGCCACCTGGGCCCCTGCATAGCGGGCCATGCGCATATTGACGATATCGTGGGCGCGCAGATTGATCTCCGCCGGGCTGCCCGCGCCTTCCAGCACCAGCGCGTCCTTGCCCTCCGCCAGTTCGCGGTAGGCGCGGCACACGGCCCGCCAGGCCTTGGGCTTATATTCCAGGTATTGGGCCACGCGCATCTGGCCCACGGGCCGGCCCAGCACCAGCACCTGCGAGCCGGTCTGGGAGGTGGGCTTGAGCAGCACCGGGTTCATGCGCACATCGGGCGCAAGGCCGCAGGCCGCGGCTTGCAAGACCTGGGCCCGGCCCATTTCCCCCCCTTCCGCCGTTACGAAGGAATTGAGGGACATATTCTGCGCTTTGAAGGGGGCCACCCGCAGCCCGCGCCGGGCCAGCAGGCGGCAGAGGGCCGCCGTAAGCAGGCTTTTGCCCGCGTTGGAGCAGGTGCCCTGAAACATCAGGGCCGGGGGCAACCCGGCCCGGCCCGGCGACAAAAAACGGGATTGCGGCATGGGGATTCCAGTGTGGTGCGAGCTTTTCCCCAGTGTAGCTTTTGCGGCTCCGGGCCACAAGCCGCTGCCCGTCAGGCGTCGCCCTGCGGCTTGCCGTACGCGCCGGGCAGGCGGCCGGGCCGCGCGGGGCTGGGCGTAAAGGGCTGGATGCGGGCGGGCCCCTCCTCCCCCACAGCAGCGGCGGTACGGCCGTAGGCGGCGCTGACCTGGGCCCGGGGCACGCCCGCGGGCGTGGGCGGCAAAATGGGCTGGGCCGTGCGCAGGGTCGAGCCCGGAAGCTGCATGCGGTTGGCGATTTCAGAGGCGGCCCGGCGGGCTTCAGGGGTTTCGATAATCTGGGAGTAAGCGTCGCGCAGCCCGGCAAGGATATGCTCCACGCTGTCCAGCGATTCCAGATCCATTTTGAGGTTGGCGCGCAGCAGGCGGGCGGTGCAGAGCAGGTAGAGGTTATTGAGGTTCACGGCCAGGCTGCCGCCTTTTTCCATATTCAGAGAAGCGGCCAGCTCATTGACGATATCGATGACCCTGGAGATCAGAACGCCCTTGGCGGCATAGTCCTTGGCCAGGATTTTGTCACGGGCCTGGTGCAGGTATTTGAGGGCCCCGTCATAGAGCATGAGCAGAAGCTGCCCCTGGTCGGTGGTGGAGATGTTGGTCTGAAAATAGGCATGCGCCGCTTTATTCATAAACAACCTCGGAACGCCCTTGGGCGACGGTTTATTGCGCGTTAGTCGTCAGAGTTGGAAAGCTGCGCTATCTGCGATTCCAGTTGGTCCTGCATGCTGCTGTATTCGCTGAGCAATGTTTCAAGATTGGCAAAATAGGTTTTCTGCCGCGATTCCCAGAGCTCAAGCCTGTCTTGTTCCTTGGAAATTTTATCGTCAATATTTTCCATAATGGTTTTGTAGTTGGCCTGCAAAACCATCAGCGCGCCGTTCTGGGATTTAAGGTACACGGCGTCGGCGATTTGCGAATCTGTGGCGTTGGTGCCGACGCTCACGTCGTTGTAGGTCAGCTCGCTTTTGAGGAAGCTGTTGACCGTGGGGATCAGCCCTTCCTTGATGCGGATCTGGCCCGAGTGCGTGCCCTCGCTCAGGTCGTCAATACTCAGGGAAAGGCCGCGCGCGTCGCCGCTGGCCACGCTGTAGTAGTAGCCGGGCTGGCTGGTGTCGCGGGTGGCTTCCACGCCGCCCACATAGACGTGTTCGATATTGCCCTCCGCGTCCACGGAGTAGCTGACGTCGTAAGTGCCGCCCTGCGTAATGCCGGAAACGTGGCTGTTGTAGCGGAAGGATGAGGACGTGCTGGCCCCGGTGCCGCTGGAGCAGAAAAAATCCACCACAGCTTCCAGGTTGTTGTTGATCATGTCCTCATAATTTTCCTGGTCCATCTGCTGGATGGCCGCAATGCTGGCATCGGGCGCAATGACCAGCAGGCCGTAGGTGTCGCTGTTCTCATCGGTATCGGTTTTGATGCCCATGTTGGCCAGGTTGGCCAGTACGTCGCCGGAGAGCAGGTCAGAGGCGCTGGTGCGGCTTTGAAAGCCTGGGGGAGCGCTGCCCAGCAGGGAGGAAAAACGCGAGGAGAAAAGCTGCACGCCGTAGTTGCCCTGCAGCAGGCCGCCCTTTTCAGACGTAAGCTGCGAGGCGCTGTAGTTGTCGTTGCCGATGTCGTCCGGATCGTTGGAGGTGGTCTCTTTGTCGGCGTCGTAGGCAGTATAGCTCTGCACAGTGTAGATAATGGAATTTACCGCGTCCAGGAAGGTCTGGATGGATTCCTCCACCGAGGCGATGTCCGTGCTCACGCTGATCTGGGCCGTGCCCGTGCTCTGGATGCTGAAGACCACGCCTTCAAGAACGTCGCTTACGCTGTTGCTGGAGGACTCCATCTCTATGGGCCAGTTGTCCACGGTATAGCGGGCATTGGCGGCGCGCTGGATATTCCAGACCGAGGAAGACGCCACCTGCCCGCTGACGCCGGGGCCGCTGACGCTCTGGACGTTGCTGATCTGCAGGTAGTATGCGCCGGTGGCGTCCGTGCCGTCCCATTCGTTGCCGTCCGCATCAACCAGTTTGGCCGTGGAGCCCGTGCCTTCCAGAGCTTCAGAAAATTTTTCGTAGATGTCTTTGATGCTGGAACCGCTGGCAATGCCATCCACGGTCACCTGCTCGCCGCCGTTGAGGGTGATGGTGTAGTTCAGCGCCGGCTGCTCGTCGTCTATGGCCTCCGTGCCGACAAACGTGCCGGCCAGCTGCGTGTTGGCCTCGGTTTTGACGGAAATGCCGTCCATGCCGCCGCCCGAACCGGTGCTGAGGTAAAAGTTCGTCACGCCGTCCAGGGTCACCACCGTATTGCCGTCGCTGTCCGTAGACTGCGTGCCGCCCAGCTGCGCCAGCAGATCGCTGTACTTCGCCGTATTGGCGATGCTCAACGTCTGCGTGCTGCCGTCCTCCTTAACGATAGTGTAAACGAAATCGCTGCCGTCAGGATTGTCGCCGCCCAGGGCATCATCCAGCATATCGGCTTTGAAGGTTACCTTGGCGTCGGCCGCGAGGGCGTCGGCATCGTCCAGGCGTGTGCCCAGCTCGGCGGCCGTCTCCGTATGGGTAATGCCCGCAGCGCTGCTGAAGGCAAGGTCGCTGACGTTGGCGAGGTTCATTTCCCAGCCGCCGTTGCTGTTGAGGGTCAGCTCCGCGCTGCTGCTGCCCGCGGCCTGGGCGATCTGAAACAAGGCCTCCTTCATGGTCATGTCGGCGGTAAGGGCCACCTCATGGGTGCTGCTCACCGCGCCGTCGTTGAGCGTAAAGGTAACGGTGGTGTCCGTGCCCAGCGTGGCATTGAGGTTGGAGCCGACGCCCAGGGTGGTGCTGCCGGGCGTGCGCGAGGACTGCTCTTCGGTATTGCGGCGGTAAACGGCCTTAACGTCCGCAAGCTGCAATGCGCCGTTCTCGTCCAGGCTGGCCACGCTGCGCCCGGTTTGGGCGTTGATCTGGTTGACCAGATCCGTATTGGTTTTGTCGCCGCTGATGGTGACCGTAAACCAGTTGCCGTCCTCCATAAGCAGGTCGTAGGCGTACTGATTGGGGTCCGTGACGCTTGCGTCCAGGGACAGCAGACTGTTGGTCTGCCAGGTGGAGGTGGCGCCGGCGGAAGTCATGCCCACCAGGCTGGAATCGCTGACGATCAGATCATTGTCTTCGCCCGTGCTTTCGCCCGCCATCTGGAAGACATAGCCGGAGCCGGTCTGCACCAGGCTGACCTTGACGCCGGGGTTCTCGGCATCGTTGTTGATGAGGTTGACAAAAGACTCCAGCGTGGTTTTGGGCGCGATTTCCAGGGTGCGGGTGGTGCCCGCATAGGTATAGGAAAATTCCTGCGTTGTGCCCGTATCGTTGATAATGTCCGTTTTGGAGTCATAGACGTGCATATTGGCCCAGATGGCGTTGCTGGCCATCTGGCTGACAGTAATGTTGTGCTGCACGTCTTGCGCCGCAGCGCTGGCCACGGCGGTGACGACGTTTTCGTTGCTGCTGGTGACGTTTTTGCTGACGAAGTTGTTCTTGTTGGCCAGGTCGGCAAGCACGCTCTGGGCGGTCTGAACCTGGGAGATGATTTCGCCGAAGGCTTCGTAGCGCAGGTTCCAGTCGTCCTTCCAGGCCTCCAGACGGTTAAGCTGGGTGGATTCGACTTCTTTGAGCTTGGCGAGAACCTCGTCAAAATCGGTGTCCATGCCGCTCAGGCCGGATATGGAATTGGAGCCGGATATGCTGATGGCCATAGGCGCCTCGCAACGTGGTGTGCCGCGGCGGATGCGGAAAACGCGCCGCGGTTTGCCAAACAGATGCAAAAACCATGCTCATGAAAAACGGAAGTTTTTTCCCGCCGCGCGGCCTTGCCGCTATAAGTATTTTCGGCGGCGGGCGGCGGGAGTTTAGGGGCGCGCGCCCTTGTGGGCGGAGTTTTTATAGTTATTCTTAATAACAGACTGGCGAAAAGGGCCGCAAGCCCGCGGCCGCAGTCTGCGGAGGAAAGATGTGGGATTTGCTGGTCCTGATAGGCGTTTTCGGCGGCGTAGCGGCCTTTTACATTCTGGCCTTGCGCAAGGGCTGGCTGCGGGTAGACCGCATGAGCTGCGGCTGAGTGCCTTTTGACAAGCAGCGTGCCCTGCTTGAGGAAGAAGAACGGCGGAAGCGGCGGCAGAAAGAGGCCTCAGGCGACAAGCCGTAACCTGCGCCTGGCTGTGCCCCAGGCGCGCCCTGTGGCGTTACCGGAGAAGAAAAAAGTTTTTTGAAGGATGGGGGGCGTGGGGGGAAGGGAACTTTTGTACACAAAAGTTCCCTTCCCCCCACTTATCTTCCCTCCGCCTTCCCCCCGTCTGCTTCTCGCCCCCCAATCACTTTCCTCCGTCGCAGGCGGCCACGATGGCGCGGGCGTCCATGTCGGGGTGCAGGGGCAGCAGGGCCAGGCGCTGAAAGTCTTCGGGCTTGTCCACGTCCAGTTTCAGGTCCGGGCGTTGCAGCCAGGGTTCCTGGGGGTTGAAGGTGCCGAGGCGGTAGTTGGCGGCAGTATCCCACAGGTAGTTCAGGCAGTGTTCGCGCTGGGAGGGCTGGCGGGCCTTGGCGTCCAGTTCGTCCAGCAGGTCGCGGGAGAGGATCTCCGCCCCCAGGCCGTCGGGCCAGAGGTTGTTGCGCGGAATGTGGTTATAGGCGTAGTCCCAGGGGCCTGCGCGGTAGAAGTCCACCAGGCGGTCCACGGCCTCGCCCCAGATGAGGGGGTTATCCGCGCAGACGCGCACCACCAGACCGGCGTCGGCCTGGCGGGCAGCGAGGCAGAAGCGGGCCAGCACATCCTGCTCCGGTCCGGCCAGGCAGGGCACCCCCCGGCGCTGCAGGTGCTCCAGCAGGACGCGGTCCAGGGGGGTATCGGGCACGGCCACCACCAGACCGTCCAGGCGGGCGGCGCGCTGCAGGCGGCGGACAACCCAATCAATAAGGGGCAGGTCGCGCAGGCAGAGCAGAGATTTGAGGGGCAGGCGGCTGGAGCCCAGCCGGGCCTGGACAATGGCGACGACCTTGCCGTGGGGGCGGTTGGCGGACATGGCCTAACCTCTGGGTTGGGGTGCTGGGGCGGGCGCGGCGGCGGGGGCTTCGGCCAAAAGATCGAGCATCAGGCGCACCACGCGGGCTTTGTTGGCGGTGAAGTCCAGGGCGTTCTGCCGGTTCCAGAAGCGTTGCCGCCGGGGCGCTTTGAGCATGGCCAGAAAAACGTTGCGGATTTTGGCGTCGCTGACGCGGTCCATAAGGCCCAGGAAGGCGAAGCCGTTGCGCGGGCGAGCGAAGGTGTGGCGGGCCTCGCGCTCATGGTGGGCCAGGACCATGCCGGGCACGCACATGTGGGCCAGCTCGTAAACCGTGCGCCCGGCGGAGCAGATGGCCAGATCCGCGCCTTCCATCATGCGGCTCATGACGTTGGTGGCCCAGGTGAATTCCACCAGGGGATTGGCAAGGGCGGCCAGGTGGGCTTCCATAGCCTCTTTGTGGGCGTAGCCCGGCCCGGCCACCAGGCGGATGGTGATGCCGTAGGCCCGGCAGATGGGTTCAATGACATCCAGCACCCGGCGGGAGCAATCGTTCTGGTCCGTGCCGCCGAAGGTGATGAGCACGGTTTTGACTTGCGGGCGGAAGGGATTGCGCGCGGCGGCCAGAAATTCGTCCCGCAGGCAGAAGTAGGCGGGCCCGCAGCGCAGGCCTTGCGCGCCGGGCTGGTCCTCGTAGAGGGCGTTGACCACCAGGCGGGCCCAGCCCGCGCCGGGGCCTTCATCCTCAAAGTTGACGCAGCGCGCGCCCGCGGTTGTAAGCCGGGCCATATAGGCCGTGGTGGTGTTGAGGATATCGTTAACCACCAGGTCGGGGCACAGGCGCAGCACGGTTTCGGCCAGCTCTTCCGGCCCCTGGCGGACGATTTTGTAGTCGCGGCGGGCGATGTTTTCCACGGCCAGTTCGCTTTCACGGGTGCAGACAAAGGTGATTTTGTGGCTGGTGATCTCGTGCGCCAGCATAAGGGCGCGAAAAACATGCCCCATGCCGATGGCGGGCCAGCCCGCCACCACAAAGACCACATGCCGCCGCTGCAGCAGGCGCTCGCAGATCCACCAGTCCTGGTAGCCCTGGATTTCAATGCCCCGGTCGTTGAGGAAGTAGGGCACGATTCTCCCCTGCCCGTAGCGCAGGGGGGCCTGCGCCGCGCCCTCGCGCAGGGGGGCCAGGCGCAGGACGATCAGGGCGCGGCTTTCCACCACCAGGGTCTGCTCGCCCTTGCGGTCCGCATCTTCGCTGAGCAGGCTTTCCAGCCCTTCGCCGCGCACGTTCCAGAGGCGCTGGCGCACCGCCTTGACCGTAACCAGGCTGTCCGCCCCGCTCCGGCAGTATTTTTTCCAGGCGTCCTCCACATCCACCCAGGTGATCAAAGGGCAGGAGGCCCGCAGAATAATGGCGTGTTCGTAGCTTGCGGCCAGCTCTTCCAGCAGGCCGCGCATCTCAGCCACGATGTTCAGGCTGGTGAAGCGCAGGTCTTTGTTCCAGCGAAAGCCCACGCCCGCGCGCTCGCAGATGAGGGAAATTTCCTGGCTGTCGGTAAGCACGACAATGTCCGCGCCGGGCAGCACGCCGCGCGCCGTATTGATGGCCCGCTCCACCAGGGTGACGCCTGCCAGCTTCTTGACCAGCTGATCGGGGATGACGGCGTTCTTTTTGATGGCCGGGATGACGATGCAGCGTTCTTTCACAGGGGACCTGCCCAAAGGGGGGGACGACGCGGCGGCGCGAAGGCCTGGCCTTCGCGCCGCGCGCCCGCAAAGCTGCCCAATCAGCGCAGCGCGGCGAGAACCTCGCGGCTGGCCGTCAGCATATAGTTGAAGTCCTCCTCCGACATCCAGTGCTGGAAGGGGAAGGAGACCATACTGTCAAAAAAGGCGTCGGCATTGGGGCAATGGGCCGTGCCCAGGCCCTGACGCCGGTAGTAGTCGTAGCGGTCCAGGGGGATATACTGCACCACGCACTTGACGCCTTTATCCTCAAACATGGCGCGGATAAAGCGATCGCGCCGCTCCGGCCCCGCAGTCATGCGGGCGGCCAGCAGGTGGTAGTTATGCCGCTGGGTGGCCACGCGGTGGAATTCCAGCTCGGGGAAGTCCGCCAGGCCGTCGATAAAGCGCAGGGCCCGGGCGCGCTTTTCGTCGTTGATCTGGTCAATGCGCTCCAGCAGCTTGGCCCCCAGGGCGCATTCCACTTCGCCCAGGCAATAGTTGCTGGGCTGGAGCATGCGGCCTTCCAGCATGGGCATATCCACATTGCCCATGGCGGGCTTCCAGTAGTCGGGGCGCTCAAAATCGTAGGCGCAATGGCCGTTATGGCGCAAGGCGGGCACCAGGGCCGCCAGCCTGGGGTCGCGCACATAGAGCATGCCGCCTTCGCCCAGGGTGGTGAGGTTCTTGTGCGAGTGGAAGGAGAACACGGCCATATCCCCGAAGCTGCCGGCCTTCCGGCCGCCCACCTCCGTGCCGATGGCCTGGGCCGCATCCTCAATGAGGATCAGCCCGCGCTCCTGGCACAGGGCGGCTATCTCCGGCATATCCGCCACATAGCCATAGAGGTGCACCACCACCACGGCCTTGGTGCGGGGGGTGAGCGCTTTTTCAATGCTCGCGGCCGTAACCACGCGGGTGTGCAGATCCACGTCCGCCCAGGCCAGGCGCGCGCCCTTCTTGACGTAAGGGTAGGCCGAGGCCGTAAAGGTGTGCGAGGGCATGACCACTTCATCGCCCGGATTGAAGCAGCAGAGCTGGGCCGACATTTCCAGGGCGGCGCAGCCGTTCATGGTGGTGAAGCAGCTGCCTTGCTCCACGCCCTGATAAGCGGCGAATTTGCTTTCAAAGGCGCGCATGTACGCCCCCTGAGTCAGGGGATCGGCATGGCGCATGGCCTCCGCCACCACGGCGATTTCCTCTTCCGTGTAGCGGATGGCGCGGCCGCTGAAATTGATTCTGAGATCCATGGGGTGCTCCTTGCCGGATTATGCCGGGCGCGCGCAGCCCGCCGCCGCCCGAAAGGCGCGGGAAGGCCGCAGGAACCCGCCGCAGCAACAATGCGCCGTTACATGCGCTTGAAGCGGGCCGTGACGTTCTCCTTGGTGAGGATCTTCTTGAAATCCGGCCCCAGGCGGTTGGTCAGGGGCTTTTCGTGCACAATGCTGGCCGCGTACAGGGCGTCGAACTGGGCCTCCGTAAGCCCGTTGCAGATGCCCTTGGGCAGGTCAATGCCCTGGCGCTCCATCATGGTCATGAAGGCTTTGTATTCCTGCGGATAAATGTCTTCCAGCACGCTCAGGGCATGGCAGTTGGCCACGCCGTGGTGCATGTGCAGCACCATGCTGAGCCCGGCGGAAAGGGGATGCACCACGCCCACGAATCCGGCGGCCATGCCGCCCATGAAGGAGGCGATCATGAGCTTTTCGCGGTTTTCGTCGCTCATCATGTCCGCCGAAAGGAAGACCTGCTTGCAAAGGTCAATGGCCTTCTCCGCCAGAGAATCCACCACCACGTTGCGGTAGGAGCCGGTGATGCTCTCAAAGCAGTGCATGTAGGTATCGATGCCCGTATAGAAGAACTGGTTGCGGGGCACGCTGGCCGTCAGATCCGGGTCCAGCAGCACCTGGTCGAACATGGTGTAGTCGCTGTTCATGCCCAGCTTGATGTTCCTGGCCTCGTTGCAGACAATGCCCGTGCGCGAAGTTTCGGAGCCTGTGCCCGAAAGCGTGGGCACCGCAATTTTGTACGGCGCGGGGTTCTTGACCAGCTCCCAGCCCTGGTAGTCCTCCGCCTTGCCGGGGTTGGTCAGCAGATTGCCCACGCACTTGCAGGTATCCATAGTGCAGCCGCCGCCGAAAGCCAGCATGGCGCAGGGCGCGGCCCCTTTGAGAAAATCCTTCACCTGCGCGGCATAGGCGTCCACGCCTTCGGTGGTAGGCTCCTCGCTGCTGTCCACATAGACGAACTTGTCGCCGCTTTCTGCCGGCAGGCGGGAGGCCAGATCCCTGCCCTCAAAATAGTGGTCCAGAAAAAACACCGCAGGCCCGGCCTGCGCCTTGCGCCGCGCGGCCAGCAGATCCCCCAGCTGGGCCAGGGAACCCTTGCCGATCATATAATAACCCACATTCTTTGCATTGCGGTACATGGCCGTATGTCCTCCTTGCGAGGGATTGCGCAGGGGAGCCTGCGCGGAATATTTTTTTGTGGGGGGAAGGGGGAACTTTTGAGCGCTGCTGTCTTCGCCCGTAACTTCCTTCGTCGTAACGGGCTAAGCTGACCAAAAGTTCCCCCTTCCCCCCACGCCCCCCATCCCCTTCAAAAAACTTTTCTCCGTGCGGGAACGCGAAGGCGCGCCCTGCGGCGCGAAGATTTCCGGGCATACGCCATCCGTGCGGCGCTGGCAAGCAGGGGGGATTGTGCGTGCTTTGCCAGGTTGTTATGCGCGTTTCCTGCGAGCGTTTCACCAGTGAAGCGCTCTGACGGTTAAGGCCGCAGCTGCCGGGTCCAGTCCGCCAGGGCCTGCATGAGCCCGGCCGCCTGTTTGCTCAGCCCCTGGTCCTGCACGTCGCCGTTGTCCGCAAAAGCCGGGGTAAAGGCGTTGGAGAACAGCTCAGGCTTGTTCAGCAGGCGCAGGTTCAGGTACACGCAGACCTGCCGCAGATGGTACTGGCTGCGGCTGGTGCCCATGCCGCCGCCCGCGCCCAGCAGGCAGGCCGCCTTGCCGTTGAGCGGGGCCAGGTCGGGCTCGCGCGAAAGCCAGTCCAGGGCGTTTTTCAGGGCCGGGGCCAGCGAATAGTTGTATTCCGGGCAAGCCAGCACCAGGGCGTCCGCCCCGCTGACCAGATCAATCAGATCCTGCGCGGCCTTGGGCTTTTCCAGGTCGGCGTTATAAAAGGGCAAGGCGCTGATGTCGGCAATTTCCATCCGCACGCCCGCAGGCAGGTGGGCAGCGCAGCAGCGCAGCAGCCCCGTATTGCGCGAAGCCTTGCGCAAGCTGCCGGAAATGCCCACAAAAGTAAGATCAGCCATAACTACTCCTTGGGTGAACGGGCCTCCACAGAAAGGGATGCTCCATGAAGCCCGGTTGCGACGGCCAGCAAAGGCGGCCGCCCACAGCACCCGCGCGCGGCGCGCCCCAAGGGCCGCCCCGCGCGGGTCCATGCCCGCAACCTAAAACAAAAGCCCGGCCGGGGAAAGGGGCGCAAGCCCGCCCGGAGCCGCAGCGGCGTAAGCGCAAGGTATTTACGCTGGTAAGCGCCGGAACGAGCGTGTCGCAACCTTTAACAATGTATATTCTCAAAGGTAATCTGCGCGAACAGACGCCCGCCGCAAAGGGCAGGGCGCGGGCATCTGCCCTGAAAACCCTATGCCGGGGCCTGCCCCTTGGCCCTGGCCCTGGCCTCAAACTTCTCCCGGTTGACCACCACGCGCTGGTGCGTGCCCTCGCCGATGAGACCGGCCGCGTCATAGGCGGCCACTTTGAAGCTGAGGCCCTTGCCGTTGGGCGAAACGTCCGTAAGCTCCGCCTCAAAACGCACGCCCATGCCGCAGGGCGTGGCCGCCACATGGGAAACCTGAATGCCCGTGCCCACGGTGGTCTGGCCGTCTTCCAGCAAGCCCTGCACCATTGCCACAGCCGTGGCCTCCATCCAGGCCACCATCATGGCCGTGGAAAAAACCTCCACCAGCCCGCTGCCCACACTGCTGGCCAGCATGGCCGAGGTCACCGTCACTTCTTTCCGGCCGTGCAGGCCGGGCGCCAACTTGCTCATGCGTCACTCTCTTTGCGCTGCATGCAGGAGCACCCCCGCCGGTTTCCCAAGCTCTCTCTTCTTGTAGCCCAAGCCCCGCCGCCGCCACAAGGGGCAAACCCTGCCGCCCCTATGCCGGCGTTGGCACAGAAACCCGGACTGCAAGGCCGTGCCCAGGGCAGACCCTGCGCGACGCCGGAGGGGAGAAAAGTTTTTTGAAGGGGATGGGGGGCGTGGGGGGAAGGGGGAACTTTTGTTCACAAAAGTTCCCCCTTCCCCCCACAAAAACGCTCTTACCCCGCCGCGGCGTCCGGTACGGAAAAGACCAGGGCTTCGTACCAGAAGAGGCGCGCGCCTGGCTGTTGCCAGGAGCCTGGGGGCAGGCCTGCCTTGCGGCAGAGGTTTTCCAGGTAGGCCAGGCGGTCCCAGCCTTGTTCCACGGGCACCTGCGGCAGGAACACGCCGCTTTGCCCGGCGTATTGGAGGACCAGACCGTGGCGGCCCACTTCCACGGCCTGGGGGTCAAGGCAGAGGCTGGGTTCGCCCAGGACGGAGATTTCCAGATGGATCTGGGGCCATTCCGCAGCGGTGAGGGGCGGGAAGCGGGGATCCTGAAAAGCTGCTGCGGCGGCCATGTGCCAGACAGTGGCATAGAGGGGTTCACGGCCGAGAATATTGCCGATGCAGCCGCGCAGGGCGTGGTTGTCGGTAAGGGTGACAAAGGCCCCCAGGCGGCGGCCCAGAGCGCCGGAAAGCAGCTCCTGCGGCGGAGCGGGCGCGGCGGCGGCATACGTTCCGGCCAGGCCGGAATCGATGGCCGTGCGAGCCTGGCGGCCCAGAAAATCTTTTTCTGCCGGGGTAAGGGCAAAGGAAAGGGACATGCGGCCTCCTAGAGCAGATTAACTTTGAGAACAGGCATTCTCAAAGTTTAAG